>CAYVWS010000159.1:0-5698 GCA_964455535.1 uncultured Ignavibacteriales bacterium
CTCCGACGGCTTTCCTTATTCGTACTTGAAAATCTCCGACGGCTGCGATCGGGGGTGCACCTACTGTGCCATTCCGGGGATGCGCGGCAAGTTTCGTTCCCGGCCACTTGATTCAATTGTGAACGAGGCGGAGTTTCTTGCCGCAAACGGAAAGAAAGAACTCATTCTCGTATCGCAGGAAGCAACTCTCTGGGGTCAGGATTTGCCGGGCCGACCTTCTCTCATAGAGTTACTTCAGGAATTGAATAAGGTAGAAGGTGTGATCTGGATTCGGCCCATGTATTTGTACCCGGCTCAGATGGATAACCGTGTCATCGACTACTTCGGATCGGGCACCAAAGTCCTGCCGTATTTTGATCTTCCGCTCCAGCATATCAACACCGATATTCTTCAAGGAATGCACCGACAAATAGACCGTGCGACAATCGAAGGGCACCTTCAATCGATCCGACAGCGTGTCCCACACGCCACTCTTCGCACAACTTTTATCGTCGGATTCCCCGGCGAAACCGATGAACACTTTGCCGAGCTATGCGAGTTTGTCGAAGCCCAGCGATTCGACCGGATGGGCGTCTTTCCGTACTCGGCGGAGGAAGGTACTCCGGCGGCGACCTATGGTGCTCAGTTGCCCGACGAAGTGAAGGCCGAGCGAGTGGAAATACTGATGGACATACAGCGCGAGATCGCTCTCGAAAATAACAACAAGCTGGTGGGCGTCTCCACCCATGTGCTTATCGACGAAGTGGGTATCGACGGCGCCGCCGAGGGACGAACTATCGCCGACTGCCCCGATATCGATCAGACAGTGTATGTGCGAGGCGAAGGACTGAACGTCGGAGATTTGGTGCGCGCGACAATAGATGCAGTCGACGGATACGATCTCGTTGCTACCGTAAGGAGGGGAGAGTCATGATCCAGATTGAAAAGCTCGGCATATTCCTGTCTCGCCCGGTGGCGTATCTTTTGATGATCATCTACCTGCTGCAATCCAGCTTGCTGGCCTATCTCTTGTATGACAAGTACAACCTTGAAAAGACAGTAAGTTTTCAACAAGGGCAGATCAACGACCTGAAAGAAAAGCTTCAGATTCTTAAAGCCATCGGCGACTTTCAGATCGGTTTCAATGACGACGAAGTTAAGAGTCTCACCGAAGTAGTCTACTCCGAGAGCAAGAAATATGACTACGACCCGATGTTTATTCTCGCCATCATCCTGACCGAGTCGACCTTCAAGCGCGACGAAGTCTCGCCGACCGGAGCGCGCGGCCTGATGCAGCTTGCCCCGATCACCGGCAAAGATGTCGCTCCGCGGGCCGGAGTCGACTGGTTCGGCCTGAGCACACTGCACGAACCCGAGGCCAATGTAAAAATCGGGACGGCGTACTTGTTTGAAAAGATCCTGGAATTTAAGGATGTGAAAAAGGCGTTGCTGGCGTATAATCTCGGTGAAACCAGACTGCGGACTATGCTTCGCAACAAAGAACCGTTGCCGAGTTCGTATCTGAACAAAGTGTATCAGAACTATAACATGCTCAAGGAGACCTACAAAGGGTGACCCGCACATCGGCTTACACATCTTTCGGACTGATCCTGGTCTTGTTGCTTTCGCTCTTTGGCTGTGGCGGCCCACCGAAAACCAACAACATGCCGGCTGGTCAATTATACACACTGGCCAAGGACAAGTACGATCACAAGAAGTACTACCGCTCGATCGAACTGTTTCAGACACTTGTCTACGCCCATGCCGGCGAGTCGATTGTCGATACTGCCCAGTACTATCTTGGGATGTCGTATTTCGGCAACGGAGAATATCAACTGGCCGCGGCTGAGTTTTCGCGGCTTTTGGTCAATTATCCGTCCTCTCCTTTCGCCGAACATTCCCAGTTCATGAAAGCTGCCTCCACATATCAGAGTGCTCCCAAACACTTCGGGCTGGATCAGACGGAGCTTAAGCCGGCAATCGAACAGCTCCAGGAATTTATCTCGGATCATCCCGAGTCGCCGTATCTGGCCGATGCCAAAGCTCTGCTGTTGCAAGGGCGGACCCGACTTGCCCGAAAGCTCTATCAGTCAGCTATCGTGTATTTCAGAGTAGAGTCCTATCCGGCGGCAAATATCTATCTTCAGAGAGTCGTCGACGACTATCTCGACACGGAGTTTGCTCCCAAATCTCTGTATATGATCGCCGAAGGTGAGTACCGGATGAAACACTTCGATGTCGCTCGTGAGAAGTTCGACGGTTTTGCCAAGGTTTTCCCGAAGCATGAGTGGCTCGACAAAGCGAAGCGTCGGGCCGCCGACGCGGCTTTCAAAAGCAGTGTGGCCTCGTTCGACTCCGGAGATATGACTAAGGCCGCTCAACTTTTTCAGAGCTTCAAAGACGGATACCCTAACGACGACCGGGTTAAAGAAGCCGACAATTATATCGCCAAAACAAAGGACAAACCCGTTGAGCCAAACAAAACGGGGAACGCCGGCGCCTGAGCCGGGACAAGCCTGGGGCGTTCTGGGCGGGGCGTTCGACCCGATTCATCTGGGTCACCTGAATCTCGCGCGTCAAATCCGATCTCACTGCCGTCTCGACGGCGTACTGTTTGTACCTGCCGTTCGACCGCCACACCGCGACACTGTCATCTTGTCTCCCTATCAGATTCGGCTGGAGATGACCCGTATCGGAGTTAGCGACACTCAGGAGTGTCTGGCAAGCTCAATAGAAGAGGACAAGCAACTCTCGGGCTATACGATCGATACTCTTTTTGCGTTAAAGTCTGAGTTTCCGCAAACCACATTCGATCTCATTGTCGGCGCCGATCAGGCACAGGTGTTCGACACCTGGAATCGACCGCAAGAGATTCTGTCTTTGTCCCGGCTGCTTGTCGGAGTCAGGCCGGGTTACCCGGTGTCGATCCCCGAGGGCCTGGATTTTTCCCGTATCTCCGTTGTCCAGATTGAGCCGAAGGAGATATCGTCTTCAGACATACGGCGGCGCGTGGCAATTGGGGCCACTGAAAGTGATCTTGCGTCGCTGGTTCCGGCCGCGGTTGCCGAGTATATTGTCAAAAATAGATTGTACCAGGCATGAGCGAACGCAAGACCCTTTATCTATTCGACGGTTCAGCGCTATTTTACCGCGCCTTTTTTGCGTTTATCCGCAATCCCCTGATCAATTCCAAAGGTGAGAACACCTCGGCCGTCTTCGGCTTTACCAACTCGCTGTGGAAAGTCATCAAAGACGAACAACCGGATTACCTCGCGGTTGTATACGACACAAAAGAGCCGACTTTTCGCCACGAAAAGTACCCCGACTATAAGTCGCACCGCGCCAAAATGCCCGATGAGCTGGTCGAGCAGTTGCCGAGAATCCGCGAGGTCGTGCAGACTCTCAACATCACCGAGGTCGAGATGCCGGGGTACGAAGCCGACGACCTCATCGCTACACTTGCACGTCGCGGCGCACAGCAAGGGCTCGATGTTTGGTGCGTGACCGGCGACAAAGACTATTTTCAATTGGTAACAGATCAGGTCGGCATCTACCACATCTCCCAGGGGAGCAAAGGGGAGAAGATGCGTTCCGACGAAGTGTTGGCAAAGTTTGGGGTGCGTCCCGACCAAGTGGTCGACAAACTGGCTCTCATGGGAGACAGCTCCGACAATGTCCCCGGCGTTCCCGGAATCGGGCCGAAAACGGCCGACACCCTCCTAGCGCAATTCGGGACACTCGACAAGATTCTGGCCGGGTACGACCAGATCAGCGCTAAAGGCGTACGCGAGAAGATTGCCGCAAATGGCGATCTGGCAAGACTATCCCGCGATCTTGCTTCGCTTCAGTCCGACGCGCCGATTGACCTTCCCATAGCCGAGCTGGCGCGCAAGGCGTTCGATGCTCAGGCGGTGGCGAGTCTGTTCACAAATCTGGAGTTCAACACGCTTCTCAAAGAGATCGTCCGCGACGCCGCACCCACGCCATCGCTGTTTGCCTCTACAGTCCCCTCGGCAAAGTACTGGACGGTGGCCTCAATAGATCATCTCAAAAAGATCGTCAAAGAGTTCAGTTCTAAGAAAGAAATCGCGGTTGACACCGAGACAACTTCGACCGATCCGCTGATCGCCAAACTCGTGGGTATATCGCTGTGCGATCAGGCGGGAGAAGCATTTTACATTCCTGTTGGACACACAGCCGACTCTGCTCAGAATTTACCGCTGGATAAAGCATTGGAAATACTCCGTCCGCTCCTTGAAAACGAAAAGGTCCAAAAGATCGGGCAGAATATCAAATATGACTGGCAGGTGCTGCACCAGCATGGGCTTGATATTGACCCGATTTCATTCGATACGATGATCGCATCATACGCGCTCGATCCGGGGAGCCGTCAGCATGGTCTTGATGCGCAGGCATTGAAATATTTCGACTACCGTATGCAGCCGATCACCGATCTGATCGGCACGGGTAAATCCCAAAAGACTTTCGACACAGTTCCCATCGATAAGGCGACTTTCTACGCCGCCGAGGATGCCGACTACACCTATCGTCTTCGCGGCAAGCTGGCCCCCAAGCTCGACGAACTCGGGCTGAATGACCTCTACTATAACATTGAGCTGCCGCTCATCAGAGTACTGGCTGAGATGGAAACCGCTGGCGTCCGAATCGACGCTGCCTTCCTCAAAAAGCTTTCCATTGATATGGACCGGCGCATGGAATCGGTGCAAGCGGAGATCTATTCGGTGGCCGGGATGCAGTTCAACATCAATTCAACCCAGCAGCTGTCGCACATTCTTTTCGAAAAACTCAATCTCCCGACCAAAGGGAAAACAGCCAAGAAAACGGGGTTTTCGACTGATGTTAGTGTGCTCGAAGAGCTCGCCAAGCTTCACCCCTTCCCAAAGCTCATATTGGATTATCGCCAATTGACCAAGCTGAAATCGACCTATATTGACGCCCTCCCTGAGCTAATCAATCCTAACACGGGGCGGGTGCACACGTCGTTCAACCAAACGATCGCGGCGACCGGACGACTCTCATCTACCGATCCGAATCTGCAGAACATCCCAATTCGTACCGACGAAGGAAAGCAAATTCGCAAGGCCTTCGTTCCGCGCGATGTTGAGCATACCTTTCTTGCGGCCGACTATTCCCAGATCGAGCTGCGTATTCTCGCGCATTACGCCGAAGACGCCGTGCTGATCAAGGCCTTCCAAGATGGTGAAGATATTCACGCGCGAACCGCCGCTGAAGTGTATGATGTCGCACTCGACAAAGTCACGCCGGCGATGCGCCGCTCGGCCAAGACGGCAAACTTCGCCATCATTTACGGAGTTTCGGCTTACGGGCTTTCACAGCAGACGGATATGGATGTCGCCGAGGCCAAAGAGTTTATTGATCGATATTTCGGACGCTATCCGGGCATCAAGAAGTATATCGAGGAAACCAAGAAATTCGCCAAGGCCAACGGCTATGTGACGACCCTGTTCAATCGTCGACGATACTTGCCGGAGATCAACGACCGCAACTACAATGTCCAGCAGTTTGCCGAGCGTACTGCCATCAACACGCCGATTCAGGGCACCGCAGCCGATATTATCAAAAAGGCGATGATCCAGATTCAGCAGAGTCTTTCCGGCATGAAAACAAAAATGGTCCTGCAAGTGCACGACGAACTGGTATTCGACGTCTATAAACCGGAATTGGAGCAGGTGCAGGA
>CAYVWS010000160.1:0-5668 GCA_964455535.1 uncultured Ignavibacteriales bacterium
ACCAGTGACCTCTCGGATGTGAACCGAACGCTCTAACCAGCTGAGCTAATTGCCCGAGTATCCTTTCTTCCAATCTACTGGGCCCTGTAGGGCTCGAACCTACGACCCGTTGATTATGAGTCAACTGCTCTAACCGACTGAGCTAAGGGCCCGAATCTGCTAAAGTTTTTTAGTATAACTCGATGACTGCCAGCGGTCAAGACCCTTATCGAACTTCCCCAAAGGAGACCGCGGGGCCGACGGATATCTGCCCCGCAATCGATTGGTTAACAATTGGTTATGGAATTATGTGCGTTTGACGACGAGCATGGTCAGGTCGTCGAAAACGTGATCGGGCGAACAAAATGACATGACGGCCCGGTAGATTTCGTCCTGGATTTCGCCGACTGACCGGGTCTTGTTGGCGCGAATGACTTCAACCAGGCGGTCAACGCCGAACTCTTCGCCTTTCTCGTTGAAGACCTCGGTGACACCGTCGGTGTACAGCACGATGACATCGCCGGGTTGTACCACCACGGCCCGCTCCTCGTAGATCGATTCTTTGGCCACACCAAGAATCGGGCCGCCGTCGTTTAAGAGTTCAACGGTGTTGTCGGACTTCAATAAGATTGGCGGATTGTGTCCGCAGTTGGAGAAAGTAAAGATATGATTGCGCGAGTCGAGCACACCGTATACGGCCGTCACATAATTGCCCGGATCGAGCGACTCCCACAGGAGGGAATTGACTTTGGCGCAGATCGTTCGAATCGAATAATTGTTGCGGATTTCGGCAATGAGTGAGGCCCGGAACGATGCCATGATCAGCGCAGCGGGCATCCCTTTGCCTGAGACATCGCCGATCGCAATGCCGGTGTGACTGCCGACAATCGGGATAAAATCGTAATAGTCGCCGCCGACTTCACCGGACGACACATTTCGTCCGGTCACTTGATACCCAATTATCTGCGGGTCTTTTTGCGGCAAGAAACTCTGCTGAATAGCGCGGGCGATATTCAGCTGCTCTTCGAGTTTCTTGGCGTTAAGAGTACTTTCGTGCAAGCGGGCGCGCTCAATCGAAATCGCGGCCTGCGACGCAAACGCCGCCAGGAGTTTTTGATCGCGCTTATCAAATGCGGCGGGACGATTTGATTCCAAATTGAAGACGCCGATTATTCGGCTGTCCACCCGCACCGGCACGACAATCTCGCTACGGGTCCCCTCGTGGGCCTCGACATAGTGTGGATCGCCGGATACATCAGCCACAATCACCGGCTCACCGGTGTTGGCGACATGACCGATAAGTCCCTGGCCGATTTTGAGGCGGACTTTCTCGTCGTCGCCGGGATAGCCGATAGTAACCAGTGAACGGAGCTGTTTTTCCTCCGGATCAATCAGAAATACGCCGCCGGCGTCGAACTGCACAACATGCTGAAGAGACTCCAGAATCTTGTGCAGGACTTCATCCAGATCAAGCGAGGCCGACAAGCTGACGCCGACTTCGAGAAGCATCGACTTTTCCAGCGCTTCACGTTTCAGTTCGCGGTACAAGTGGGCATTATCGATAGCGACCGCGATTTGGTTGTTCAGCCCGGTGAGGATATCGATATCGGCGTCAGTGAACTCGCCGTCGATCTTGTTAAACGCCTCGACCACGCCGATCATTTTTCCTTTTCCAATCAGCGGAACCGAAGCGGCATTGCGGACATCCAGATTGGCGATGCGGTTGATTTCTTTGTCGGCCCGCGGATCATTGTGGGCGTCGTTGACAATGAGCGGTTCTTTGTACTGCGCCACCCAGCTATAGACCCCTTCGCCCAGTTCGCGATGAAATTCGATTACTTCCCGGTCGCTGGCCTTCATGAGCCGCATTTTCATGTCGGTGCGGTCGTGATCGATGCGAAAAACAAGCGCCGCCTCGGCATTGACGGCTGTCAATACCAGACGCAGGACACAGTGCATCAACTCTTCGTAGTCGTTGGAGTCGTTAAAAATCCGGGCGGCTTCCAACAGGAGCTTTTCGGTGCGGGTTCTGATACTTGGCGCTGCCATATGCGGGGGGTAAGGTAGGAAACGGGTGGCGAATGTCAATTACATTGGTGCGCCGCCGAAATGCCTTTTGTGCGGATTGGGCAATGGTCGTTGCGAGTGTCCCGCTTCATAGCGGGACCGAAGCAATCACTCTGGTTCTACAATTCGTCATACAGATCCCGCCAGCACGGGTTGAAACTCGTCACCAATGCCATCTTCCGGCCCCGGGAACTTCCTTTGAGCTTCTTCTCCCGACAAATCGCATTATACATGTCTCCGAATATTTCGTAATACACTAACTGGTCTATCTTGTACTTTGATGAGAATCCTCGAATCGCGCCCGTTTTGTGTTTCCATACCCTACCCTTCAGATCGGACGTCACGCCGGTGTAGATTGCCTTGCGGAATTTGTTGGATAGGATGCACACGAATCCTTGTTTTGTCATGGCCAATCTCAAGAACCAAATACAGAGTGATTGCTTCGCCGCGAAGCGCGTCTCGCAATGACTGTTTGTTAGGGCGCACTTGATAGGTTCAAGCTGCGGGCATTCACATCGCGCAAAGCGCGCTCGCAATGACTGCCTTCTGGAAACGCAAATCCATTGCAGATGGCCTCACACTGTCGTCCCTCCTCCCCCCTCACAACCACAAATGCCGATCCAACGACCGGTAGTGCACCGCTTCGGCGACATGGCCCATTTCGATCACGTCCGATCCCGCCAGGTCGGCAATAGTGCGCGAGACTTTGAGTATTCGGTCGTAGGCGCGAGCCGACAGGCCTTGTTTCTTGATCGCCAGCCCCAACAGCGCCTGCGACTTTTCATCGATGGCACAGAAGCGGCGAATGTCCCGCGATTCCATCTGCGCATTTGAGTATATCCCCTTCTCGTCTTTGAACCGATGTAATTGTCGCTGTCGGGCTTCGTTGACCCGTTTGCGCACGACTTCAGATGATTCACCTTTTGTCTCGCCCGACAAATCTTTGAATTTCACCGACGGCACCGTGATGTGAATATCGATTCGATCCATCAATGGTCCCGAGATGCGCGACATGTAGCGTTGAATTTCAGCCGATGAACAGTTGCATTCGTGGGTCGGGTCACCGTGGTACCCGCACGGGCATGGGTTCATCGCGGCGACCAACATGAAGCGCGCCGGATAGGTGAGCGTCGTGATCGCGCGCGAGATGGTGACGATGTGATCTTCCATCGGTTGACGAAGCATTTCCAAAATGTCCTTTTTGAATTCCGGCAGTTCATCCAAAAAGAGAACACCGTGATGCGCGAGCGAGACCTCTCCCGGCTTCGGAACCGAGCCGCCGCCGACCAGTCCGGCGTACGAGACCGTATGATGCGGCGAGCGGAAAGGCCGCGTGGCCACCATCCCCGCTCCCGGCGCCAAGCGTCCGGCGACAGAGTGAATCTTGGTCGTTTCGAGGGCTTCAGCGACCGTCATATCCGGCAGAATTGTCGACACGCGCCGCGCGAGCATGGTCTTCCCCGACCCGGGGGGACCGATCATAATGATGTTGTGTCCGCCGGCGGCGGCGATTTCAAGCGCCCGTTTGGCCGACTCCTGGCCTTTGACATCAGAAAAGTCGACCAGATATTTTCGGGCCTGCTCGAAGACATCGGAGATGTCGACTGTGAACGGGCTGATGGTCGACGTATCCTCCAGAAAGTGAATTGCCTGTTTGAGCGATTGCACCGGAAAGACCGGCACCGTTCCGGCAATCGCCGCCTCGCTGGCGTTTTCCTGCGGTACGATCAGACCTTTAATGCCGTTATTGGGTTTGCAATGCATCGCCATCGGAAGCACGCCGGGTACAGCCCGCACGGTGCCATCGAGCGAGAGTTCGCCCAGAAGTATGTAGTCGTCGCATCGGTCGCGGAGTATTTGACCGGTGGCGGAGAGAATCGCAACGGCGATCGGCAGATCGAACGCCGAGCCCTCTTTTTTGATGTCGGCCGGGGCGAGATTGACAGTAATCCGTTTGGTGGGAAAGACAAAGTCGGAGTTTTTGATCGCGGCCGTCACCCGTTCTTTCGATTCGCGCACCGCGCCGTCGGGGAGTCCGACCGTGGCAAAGTAAGGCAGTTGCTGTTGAATGTCGGTTTCGACTTCAACAGTGTAGGCCTCCACTCCGAGGGTAGCGGATGACAGAACTTTCGACAGCATTGCTCGACTCCTTCCTGACAGTGACGTAAACCTTAAGGAAACGGGGGCCGCATTACGGCGGCCCCCGTCGTGTCCGCTCCCCACACGGCGGGAGTGGACGAGTTGTGATTTCTCGCTGTCCCGGCAATAGGGTAAAGGGGGTGACTGTCAGGGGATGTCAGTCAAAGTGAAAAAAAACAGGCGGCCGGAGCCGCCTGTTGGGAAAGTCGATAGAAAATGCGCTTAGAGGATGGACGGATACAGGCAGAAGCGCTTGGTGATCGTCAGATTGCGAATGTCGTCGTTGTAGATGCGTGTCAATCGCACCTTACACAGTGAGTCAGATTCTTCCTGGATAAGCTGAAATGATCCGCTTGGCAGCCAACTGTAGGTGCAGACCTTATTGGTCGAATTTGAATCCACCAAAATCACCTGGACACCGTTTTCCAGAGTGTAGTCACCGTTACAGTCACACGCCATTCGCTTGTCTTCCGAAGTCGCCGCCGCATCGATATTCATAATCCAGGTATCGGCTTTGAAGATAACCTTTACGTGCTGGCTTGTATCGAGATCGGTGGTGAGATCATTGTGATCATCTTCTGAGTACTCATAGACCCCGCGATAGGTACCTATAATAGAAGGCGGCGGCGGTACGAAGATGTCTTTGCGGCACGAAGCGATAAAAGCCGCGACCACCGACAACAGGGCCACCAGTGATATGAGCGTCCAAATTCTTTTCATTTTCCCAAAACTCCTATCAAACACTCCAAAGTCCGCCCAATATATGCCCCCCGGTCGGGCGGCGCAACCGGGATTTCGGCTTCACGCCATCACTCCATTCCAGTATCTTTTCGTGGAGCTACTCGCCAACTCATTGACGTTTGGGAAAGCCGGCTGTGCAACACTCCCCCGATAAAAAAACCCTCGCCGTTGAGCGAGGGTTAGAGGACGGACTTTCGTCCGAAGTCTTCACAGACACCCCTATGACGGGGGCATCGTCGTTGACTACTATATACTACATTTCAATCCATTATGCAAGGGAAAAGAAATCCTTCGGCCGGGCTAGTTTGCCGGTTGCGTCGATTCCCGCTACAACCGCGTAACCTGCTTTCGCCCAAGCCAGTATGCCGCCGGTGACGTTGTATACATGCTCGTATCCGATTGACTTAAGATACTGTGTGGAGTAGGCACTGCGACGGCCGGAGCGGCAAATACAATAGATCGGCAACGACTTATCGGCGGGCATGCGGCCGGCATGCTGATCCAAAATATCATACGGCACCAGCGCATTGGTGACCTCGACATGGGCGTCGTCGAATTCGGGCGCGGTGCGGACATCTAATAGGTAGAATTTTTCTCCTGATTGCAGGACGGTGTGGAGTTCATCGACGGTTACAGCCGGGACTTTGGGGCCGAACAGGAAATTGGAGATGCTCATGGGGTTAGATCAGGCGGTTTGCATTGGAGGTTTGCAGAGTGATTGCTTCGCTCCGCCTATGGCGGA
>CAYVWS010000161.1:0-5609 GCA_964455535.1 uncultured Ignavibacteriales bacterium
GACACCGGGTGTGAGCGAGGTTGTATTGATTGATACTGTGATTGTCTTGCTATCAGTCTGGCCGGAATCGTGACTTACGGTAATCCAGCTCTGGTCGGGAACGCAATACCACTTGAGCGTCGCTGAACCGGATTGGGAATTTGTAAGGCCAAAAGTCTTAGAGGACGGCAGTGCCGTGCTGACCTCGGCATCAAAAGAGAGCGCAGTAGGCGCCAGCGCTATGTGCGGGGGATTGGACAGATCGGCGATACGAGCGAGGGCAATATCCATCCCGCCGTTGGCGGTTGAGTCCATCGCGTTGGCTAAAGGGAATCCACTGGAGAGAGTGAATCCGGCGATTATGGCGTTGCTTCCGGTCTTGTCGGTCGTGACTGCGAGCGCTTCGTCATCGTCAGACCCGCCCAGAAATGTGCTGTATATCAGAGTATTCCCGGCGGCTGAAAATTTTGTGACAAACATATCCTCAAGCGCCGAATAGAGGGGTCGAACAGGATCCTGCACGGGGAAAGTAATGGAGGTTGTAAATCCGACTACGATCGCCTGATTGGAGAGGTCGACCGCAATCGCCTGGCCTTCATCGGCGCCGCCGGCCCCCAAAAAGGTGCTATAGCCAAGCGAAGTGCCTGAGGCGTTGATTTTCGTGACAAAGGCGTCGAATACATTCGCAAATGAATTGTCGTAGGCATTGAAAGTAGGAAAGAGATTCGACGTCGTCAGGCCGGTGATATAGATATTATTTGAACCGTCGCGGGCAATCGAAGTCGCCCACTCGGTTCCGGTACTCCCAAGGAAAGTCGAATATGAGAGGGCACTGCCCGAGGATGAAATTTTGCTTACAAAGACGTCGTAGCCGAAGTTGTGCGACGGGTCGTAGGCGGAGGCGGTCGGGAAATTCGAAGAGGCGGTGTACCCAGCAACATATGAGACGTTGCTGTTGTCTACGGTCAGGCCCATCGCGCCGTCGTCGCTTGAGCCGCCCAGATAGGTACCGAATTCCAGCGACGCGCCTGAGGCGCTGAGACGGGCGACATAAGCATCAAAGCCGCCATTGGCTGAAACGTCGTACCCCGATGGCACCGGGATATTGTTGGAGTTGGTTTCGCCTGCGACATAGATGCGGGCGGAAGCATCCAGAGCGACACCCAGAGCTCGATCATCACCCGAGCCGCCAAGATAGGTGCTGAATTGAAGGGAATTTCCGGCCGCCGAAAGTTGGGCGACAAAGATATCCTGCAGGCCGTTCGCCGAATTGTCGTAGGCATTCGCAGTCGGAAAATCCGAAGAACCGGTATACCCGGCAATGGTCGCTTCGCCGGCGGGGGTGACCGCAACTTTAGCTGCGCGGTCGTCGCCGGTACCACCCAGATATGTACCGTAGATGATGGAAGTGGCGGTGGAATTCAGCTTGATCACGAAGGCGTCAAAATCGCCGTTCTGACTATTGTCGTATCCGCCAACCAGAGGCAAGTCCGATGAACTGGTATGCCCGGCAAGATAGATGTATCCGGCGGTATCGGTGACCACTCCGGTCGCGGCCTCGTTGCTCGAACCGCCCAGGAATGTCGAAAAGCTCAAGAGCGGATCGATGAGCGTGGGAAGAGTTGCGTCGTATTCTTTGCCGAATTTGAATCCGATAGCGTTCGCCCCGCGCAATTGGTATTGGCTCGAAATAGGGCGATGGACACCGTCGGAGAGCTGAGTCACAAGCGGGGGCTGTTCGGTAAGAACTCCCCAGCGCGTGTGCAGTAAGAGTGCGCCGGATTTGTCGATCGTGATGTCATCGACCCCCTCGAATCTGAGCGTGATGACTGAGGGATCAACGCCCGGTTTCACCGCAAAGTCGTATTCGAGTTGGCCGGTGCGGCCGTGATAGGAAAGGTCGATACCCGGATAGACATCGTGATACGTCACGACCGAATAAGATGCGATATCAGTATGCCAGTGCGACGGATCAGCGCCCTTGAAGAAATTGAAGCTACCACTTTGAACTTCGTTGCCCGTAACCCGCAGGTTCGATCCGGCGCCGTCGAGATGGACTGAATAGGTGAAGGTCTCGATCTCCCCGCTGCGAGGTCCATTGAAAACGTTGTTGGTGTGGGGATCGAGAAGGGCCGAATCGTCGGCTGTCGTTTTCGTTTTTCGAGCGAGTTGAAAGACGGTTTGATTATCGGTATACCAGACGGTAGCGCCGCCCAGATCGGAGCGGAAATCGACACGGGGATTCCATTGCCCTTCGTTTTTGACAATGGTCATCGGCAGATGGACGCCAACCTGAGAATCGTCGGCTAATCGTTTGGTTTTCTCAGAACCCTTGGCGGACGAATATTTAGCGCCTTGCGCAGGATTTGCGACCGCAGCGACAACGGTCAATGTAAAGGCGAGGGTCGCTCGGAACGCGAAGCAGCAGTTCACAGGCATGCGGGCGGCTCTCCGAACAAACGAGTGACTGAATTTACGGATCGGATGGACAGTGTCAGTACGTAACTCATACAAATATAGGAAGTTGCCCACACGCTGTCAAGGTATTACCGCTTAAGGACCGGGAAATCCGACCAAACTGCTCCATGTGTCGTCGTTTAATAAGGCAAACGCCGGGATCACAATTTTTACTTTTGAATGTATAATATCGGACATTCACGCGATATTATGAGTATGCTACGATTACGATTGGCCGCCTACATTGCTATTGTATTCACAAGCTTGGTCTTTGCGTCGCCGGCAGCCAGCAAGCTTTCTGTGAAGGAATGGGAAGAGCTTTCCCGACCGCCAGCGGATTCGGTTCAAGCCCGAGACACAAGGATTTGGTTCAGTCTGCAGACGTCCGGCAGTTGCCGCACGAGGATCGAAATTGAAGACACCGCAGGTGTGATAATTCGTCACCTCGCCGATGAAATGCTCGGCAAGGCGTATTACAATTTGTATTGGGACAAGAAAAATGACAGCGGGTCGTATGTCCCCGAGGGCCTCTACTATTATAGGATCAAAACGGTTTGTATTCCCGAAATGAAACGCAAGCTGCGGGCCTCGTACTTTCCGTTCGAGCGAGTGGTCCGGCTGTCGGTAGATACGGCCAATATGGAGCCCGCGGCGCTTATCGCGGTGGACACCCCCAAAGTGCGGCTTTCGCTTGATATACTTCGGACCGACGGACCCTTCCTTGACTCACTGTGCCCCGATACGGTCTTGACACGGGGAGTGCATCGAATTATCTGGCGACCGTCGTTTAACGCCGCGCTGGGCGAGTATTTTCTCCGGATGAAAATCGACAACTACTCGACTAAGAAAAAGATTCGGCTACGATGAAAAAAACTATCGCTGTTGCCGTACTCCTGGCAACCGTTGCTTTGGCCGGTTGCCACAATAAGACAATGTCTGGAAACACCGTAGTGGTCGGACGAGAAATGGTTGCCGGACAGCCGCCTCTTGAATCGCCCGAATTTGAGGTTGTCTGGATTGATCCACGAGTAATCGCCAGCGATCAAATGATGACGTTGATCTGTGCCGACCGTCTCGATTCGATACAGCATCCTTCCGGCGAAGTTATCACCGCTCCAGCCCCGGCGGTGGCGTTCGATATTGTCGATCAGTCTTGCTTGACTACGATTCGAATGCTCGATTCCCGCGGAACAGTGCTCAAACCGCTCCTGACCAGGACGCTTCCTCCCGGACACTACAAGTTGACCGTGCACAAGCCGCCGCCGGCCGCCAATCCGAATATCCCCTACAATTACGTCCTTGAAGCAATTTTTTGCGGACAGACCAAAACGGAACATATCACGTCGGGATGGACCGGCCGCAACTGACTCCCGATCATCGTCGGTAATCCTGTTCAGCAATAAAACACCCAATTTTCTTCAGTATTGGCGGTCGTCGCCGATAATGAAGATGAACAGCTGTCGGTTTTGTCAAACCGGCTTGCTGAACAACGGGAAGGTGAAATTCCGCTCCAAAGGGAGTAAACATGCCGACGATATTAGTGGTCGACGACAAAGACTCGATGCGAAATATGCTGACCGAGACCCTCTCGGGCGAAGGGTATCGGGTTGATACCGCGACCGATGGCAAGCGCGCGCTCGATCTTATCCGCAACAAAGCGTACGATTTAGTTCTAACCGACCTGAAGATGCCGGAATCGGACGGACTGTCGGTTCTGTCGGGCACCAAACAAGTGGACAACGAAACGCCGGTCATCATGATGACTGCGTACGGCACGATCGAAGATGCTGTGCAGGCGATGAAACTCGGGGCGTACGATTTTATCACCAAGCCATTTGACACCGAACACTTGTGCGTGCTGGTCAATCGGGCGCTTGAGAATCGGCGGATGGTCGAAGAGAATAGTCTGCTTCGCGAGGAATTGCTGGCCGATCACGGCGTGGCGAACATCATCGGAAAAAATGAAAAGATGGTGGAGCTGTGCAACCTGGTGCAAAAGGTTGCCAAGAGCGATGCTTCGGTGCTGCTGCAGGGAGAATCCGGCACCGGAAAAGAGCTCTTTGCACGGGCGATACATCAGTTGTCGAATCGCCAGCCGCGACCCTATATAGCTATCAATTGTGCTGCGATTCCAAGTGAGCTATTAGAAAACGAATTGTTCGGCTCGGAAAAAGGGGCCTTTACGGGGGCTCATGCCCGCAAGATGGGAAAGTTTGAGATCGCTTCAACCGGAACGATCTTCTTGGACGAAATCGGCGACATGGATATTTCGCTTCAGGCGAAACTGCTTCGGGTATTACAGCAGAAAAATTTCGAGCGTTTGGGCGGGACGAAGACAGTTGATGTCGATGTTCGCATCATTGCGGCTTCGAATATGGATCTTAACCAGCTCATCAAAGAAAAAAAATTCAGGGAAGATCTGTTCTATCGCTTGTCGGTATTCCCGCTGGTAATTCCGCCGTTACGGGAACGCAGTGACGACGTTCAGGCGATATCTGAATATTTCATGGATAAGTACTGTCGCGAACTCAAAAAACCGGTAAAGACGCTCTCCAAAGAAGCAATCGATCTCTTGATGAAATACCACTGGCCGGGAAATGTTCGCGAACTTGAGAATACGATCGAGCGCGCGGTGATTCTGGCCGAGGGCAAGAAGATCGGGCCGGAACATCTGGCGATACGTTTGCAGAGATCGGAAGATGTGCAGCTTCGCGACGGCGCGGGACTCAAGGAAATCGGCGCTCACGCTCAGGCGATGGCGGAGAAGAATACAATTCTGCGAGTACTTCGCCAGGTGCGCGGCAACAAACGCAAAGCGGCGCAGGTGCTGAAAATCGATTACACGACGTTGTTTGACAAGATCAAGAAGTACGAGATCGATCAGGAATTGGCATAGACCGGTACCGGGGTGGGGATGCAAGACGGCGCCGCTCTCGCAAGAGGGCGGCGTTTTTTTTCTGGTGGTACGGCGCAAGTTTCACACACCCCTAAATTGATGTTGACAATCTGCCGATTCTACGTGTTATATTTGCGACGACTTTGAAGGTCTTACTACGCTCTTTGTAGGTCGAAGTCCCAGCCCCGATGGGGGCACGCACAATGCGAGATTTCGACAGGAAATTTGGCCAGGTGACAGTTCGGCCGTGGGCCTTCTGCCGCACCTGGCATTTTTG
>CAYVWS010000162.1:0-5454 GCA_964455535.1 uncultured Ignavibacteriales bacterium
ACCGCATCCGATCAACAGCGAAACTGCCACGCCGAACGCAATTGAATAATGACCTGTCCGCGATCTCATCCTCTCCCTCCTAATGTCGCCGCTCACGCATTTTGAAAAATGTGATCAGCGGAACAACGTACGACTGATCAGTCCTGATATTGATGAAATCAAGATTGATAAGTTGAAAGCTCCGCTTCAAGCCCGCGCTGTCTTGCTCGGCTTTGGCCGCGAACTGCTTTCGGAACGCTCCCGACGATGTATCCACCAGCACCACCTCGCCGGTCTCGGCATCCTCGAGTTCAATCAGCCCGACATCATCAAAGCCCGTTTCGCGCGGATCGGTAATCTTGATTGCGACAATATCATGCTTGTTGTTCGCAATCTGAAGAGGCTTATGAAAGCCGGTGGACATGAAGTCAGACAACAAGAAAACTACCGACTTCCGCTTGATAACCTTATTCATGTACTCAAGCGCTCCGCCGATATCGGTTGCGATTCCCTTCGGCCGGAAATAGAGCACTTCGCGAATCAGGCGAAGCACATGTCCGCGTCCCTTTTTCGGCGGGATATATAATTCGATCTCGTCGGTGAAAATGATCAGCCCGACTTTGTCGTTATTCTTGATTGCCGAAAAGGCCAGGACCGCGCAAAGCTCAGCCGCCATGTCCGATTTGAATCGCCCGCGCGTGCCGAATCTTCCCGACGACGACGCGTCGATCAAGATCACCACCGACAATTCACGCTCTTCGCGGAATTTCTTGATATGCGGAAATCCGGTACGGGCGGTCACATTCCAGTCGATCAGACGGATATCATCGCCCGGGATGTACTGACGTACTTCCTCGAACTCCATCCCCTGACCCTTGAAGGTCGAATGGTATTCGCCCGAAAACAAATCGTTGACCAGCCGCTTGGTGCTGATCTCGATCCGACGGACTTTCTTGAGTATCTCGCGCGGGATCATCGGCTCACGGTACTTCGATCGTGTCGAATACTTTCTTGACGACGTCGTCCGCGGACACCTCTTCGGCCTCGGCCTCGTAGGTGAGGATGACACGGTGGCGCAGCACGTCGGCGCCGATTGCTTTAATATCTTCTGGCGTGATATACCCGCGCCCCTTCAGGAAAGCGTGGGCTTTGGCCGCGAGGTTCAGATAAATCGTCGCGCGTGGCGAAGCGCCGAAAGAGATCATGTCCTTAATCGACGCCAACCCGTATTTCTGCGGTTCGCGCGTGGCGAAGACTATATTAATGATATACTCTTTGACCTTTTCATCGACATATATAGAGCGCACTACCTCGCGCGCTTTCACGATGTCCTCCGGCGAGATGACTTTCTCGGCGACGACGTTGGTAGTCGACGTGTTTCGATCCATAATGATCCGCTCTTCGGCCGGTGTCGGATACCCGATCTTGAGCATCAGCATGAACCGATCGATCTGGGCTTCGGGAAGCGGATACGTGCCTTCTTGCTCGATAGGGTTTTGCGTCGCCAGGACCAGAAACGGTTCGTCGAGCTTAAAGGTCGTCTCGCCGATAGTCACCTGACGTTCCTGCATCGCCTCCAAAAGCGCGGACTGGACTTTGGCAGGGGCGCGGTTGATTTCGTCGGCCAAAATAATATTGGCAAAGACCGGCCCTTTGCGCACCGCGAACTCGGCTTTTTGCGGATTGTAAATCTGAGTCCCGATCAAGTCGGCCGGCAAGAGATCGGGTGTGAACTGCAGCCGCTGGAATTTGAGCCGGACCGCGTCGGCCAGCGTTTTCACCGAAAGTGTTTTGGCCAATCCCGGAACACCTTCGATCAATATGTGTCCGTTAGCCAGAATTCCGATCAACAGCCGTTCGACCAGATATTTCTGGCCGACAATCACACTGCCGATCTGGTTGGTCAGCTTCTGCACGAACGGCGACTCGCGGTCGACATTCGCCTGAATCTGTTGGATATCTACATTCATTGCGCCTCCATAAGCGTCATGTACTCATTTCTCTTTCAAAAAACTCGCGTATCTCCGCTTCAAGCCGGATCGTCTCGCCCGGCGCTACCGCCAGCGGACTGAACTTTTCCCGCTCAGCGCGCCAAAGCCATCCGGCTATTTTTTCTTTCTGGGAGACCGTCATGGCTGTCTGCTCGCATAACTCGAGCATTTCCTGTGTGGACAGACCGGCCAGTTTGAGCTGGTAATGGCGGGCTAAGAAAGCCACCAGAAGCTTGTATAGCCCGGTCTGAAACCGTTTCAGGTCTCCTCCTGCCGTTTGTCGAAGAACGCTCAGCTCTTCCAAAAACTGCTCTGCCGGGGTTTTTACTACCGGTCGGGGGCGTCGGTTCCGCTTCCTAACAAATAGGTACACAACCGTCAATACCAACAATATCGAAGCCGCCGCAATTATCAGCTTGGTTCGGGTCTGCGCCACTAACGCTTTTCGCTTGGCGACTCTGATCGGCTCGACAATCGAGATCGTTAGGGCCTGAGTCGACACTGACCCGCTGACACTATCAGCCAAATGCAGATATCCAAAGGTCGCCGGGTCGATCTTTCCGATACCTGATGATGTCGGCTTGAGCGTGAATCTGACTTTTTTGGTCGTCACCTCGGAGCCGGGTGAACCCGTGGCGGAGACGGTCGACGAAATCTGCGCCACTTTCAGCCGTTCAAGCGAGAGCTGCGGCGGACGATCGAAGAGATAATCCCCCGCTCCACCCTGCCAGCTGAGCGCGACCTCGAGCACTGCTGTCGACTCGTACGGCACGTCGGCACGGTCCAAGCTCTGGCTGACCGAAATCCCCGACTCCGACTGCGAATAACTCCGGACTCCCCAGCAAGTGACGCTGAGCGCCAGAACGAAATGTAACTGCCTGTATTTCATAAAAATCTGTCAATCCCTGCGTATTAAGAGCGGCAAGCTACCGACCGCTAACATACAGTCAAGTAGAAACTTACCCCGCGCAAGGTGATTAACGTTTTTTTACAAAATCGGAGGAAAGAAGTTCGCTAGGCGAGGTACAGAGCGACCAATCCAACGAGCATCGACAGTTTCAGACTTGTGGACAACGCAGATATCACACTTCGACGGGGTCTGGCGATCGCGACAAGCGACATGCCGAGCGTAGGCGGCAGCACCCCTGCCAGCGCCACGATCCAGTATCTTACGCCGTACCATTCTCGGGCATATGGTTGATATAAACTCCACGCCAGCACAATCCCGATCGCGAATACCAAGATCAAGACCGGTCGGACACCGATCAACAACGGCAGAGTCTTCTGGCCCGCCGTGCGGTCTCCGTCCATATCGAGTACGTCTTTGGTCAGCTCACGCATCAAGTGAATCAAAAAGCCGAAGGCGGCCGGGATGATCGGACCGGGAAGATCACATACCGACGACGGTTCACTGACGAGTCCGCCGACTATGAATGTCATCGCCGCTATCCCGGCCACCACGACATTTCCAGCCAGCGGCACCCATTTCAGCCACCGGTTGTAGATCAGAAGGATCACTAACACGCCTGCAAGCACTGACCACAATTGCAGACCGAGCAGACAGCCCAGCCCAAGGGCCGCGACTGATAGGACTACCGCGAGTCCCTTTGCGACTTTTATTGTCAGCTGTCCGCTGACAAGTACTCGCGCGGGATGCGCGACCCGATCAATTTCGACATCGCAGATATCGTTGTGAATGTTTCCTACCGCCGCGATGAGAAAGGCGCAGATCGACGCAATCAGCGCCGGCCAAAAATCAATCGGCGCAAGGGTCATGTAGGCCCCCACCCATACGGCAATCCCGGCAACGACACAGTTGACCGAACGGATGAGTTTGATCGATGAAACTAGCTGGGACACAACGCCAATAACGCCGCCGGGCGGCGCGGTGACAATCTTAAAGTCCGGTGGCGAGTTTAAGCATCAGTTGCGGGCGGGACAGGCGCAAGTTGGGGTTCCAGCCCAAGCCGATCTCAACGAGTTTGTCGCGGTCAATCAGCCGAACTCCCATGCCATAGCCGAATTTGACACTTTCGTCGATGGCGTCCTCTGACAACTGCTGATACAGGTACGCCACATCGCCGAACAAAAAGAAGTAGCCCGATTTCCCGCGTACTCGAATTTCGGAACTGCCGATGGCCGCCCGGCGCACGGCAAACTGATCGGTGCGATATCCGCGAATCGTCCCCGGCCCGCCGAGTAGAAACAGTTCTGCACCCGGCAATTTGTCTTCGTTGGAGAAAAGCGACATCAGGTCAAGACTCGCCACACCGATGACACTCCGCGAGATTAACGGCTCATACACCGCTCCGCTCAGGCGTGTTTTGCTCTCATTCACGGCGGGGCGAACAGAAGTCAGAGAATCATTTGCTTTTCTGTAGGCCCGATATTGGTAGTCAGCCGTCCAGTTGAGGGTGTAGCCGGTGATTGGGTTCGCGCTGTCCGATAGCGATGACGATCCGTACTCGACCCCGGCCGTGTATTTGTGATACTCCGGTGTCGAGTCGGCAAAGTCAGTTCGCGACCAACCCACTTTCCCGCCGATCCGGTCGTGGTCCCCGATGAAACTTGAGACTCCGGCACCAATTGCAAACTCGGAAAACTGGTCGCGGTAATCTCGCGATTGCACGATTGCTTCGAACTCTCCCCGGCGAAACCAAATTGCCGGTTGGCGATATTCTATCAGAAGGGTATTGCGTTGGCGGTCGCGTCGCTCGGAATTCAGATGCACCTCGCGGCCGTCGCCGGTCACATTTCGGATGGTGCCGTCAAATGACCATACCATTCCGATATTGTCGTCGGGCCGATACCCGGCATTACCCTGTAGCGACACTGCCGAAGGTTCACGAAGATGCAGTATCACGGTCGCGCCCGAATACCCCGGCAGAGGCGTGATTGATGCCGAATCAAACAGCAGGAAAGGAATCTGCCGCGCGCGGGTCTTGATCTCTCGCACTCGATCAGGAGTCAGCCGCTTTCCTTCGAACTCAGAGACATACTTTTCCACTGATGCCGGCGAGGTCTTCGCCAGTCCCTCGCATCGTATCGTGTGAATGACAACCTGCGGACCGAACTTGATCACGGCATCGATATCCAGCGAATCGGCGACGACCGTCAATGTGGAGATTTCAACTGTCGCATAGTAATATCCCTGTTGTTGCAATACTTTAACGACACGATCCAATTCGCTGCTCATCAATAAGTTATACGTAGGGGCGTTCACCGTACGGACAAACGACGTGTCTCCGGAGAATCTGATCTCGCGCACGTTGTACTCAAGTCCCGAACTCAATCGAGCAGAGTCCGCGGGTGCAGTTTGCGCATCGCGGGCCGAGGCGGCAAAGCCGAGGAACAAGATCGCACCGAAAAATGTGAGTCTGGTTCTCGGCATATCAAAACGCCGCCGTCATTTCTGAGCGCGCGAAGAGCCGTCCCGCCCGGTTGTCCGAGTAGCGACCGTTGAGCGCCAGCGTGAATTTGACTG
>CAYVWS010000163.1:0-5419 GCA_964455535.1 uncultured Ignavibacteriales bacterium
CGACACCTGGTTTTCTTCGTGGCTCTGGCCTTTCTCTACATTTGGATGGCCGGAAAAAACTCCGGAGCTTGAAAAGTTCTACCCAACCAAAGTGCTGGTCACTGCCTCGGAGATCATTTTTCTGTGGGTCGCTCGCATGGTGATGGCGGGATACGAGTTCATGGGGCAGCCGCCGTTTTCGGATGTCTATATTCACGGCACAGTGCGCGACGAACGCGGTGTGAAAATGTCGAAGTCGTTGGGCAATGGCATTGACCCGCTTGAGATCACCGAGAAATTCGGCGCGGACACCCTTCGCGTGTCGCTGACGCTGGCCACACCCGACGGTCAGGACCCGTGCATCGGAAGAAATACTTTTGAGATCGGCCGCAACTTCGTCAACAAACTGTATCAGGTGTCGCGCTTTGTGATGATGCGGCTCGACGGCCGCGCGCCGGTGCTTGACACCATTGATCGCAACGATCTCGTGATCTTCGACAAGTGGATATTGTCACGACTGAACCAGACTATTCTGGAAGTCGATCAGGCCATCGCCGAGTATCGACTGTCGGCGGCCACGAAAATCCTGTACAACTTCGTCTGGGAAGATTATTGCTCCTGGTATATCGAACTGATAAAGCCCGATCAGCCGGGTGCAGTCATTCGGCCCGGCTCTCTCAATGTCGCGACATTCGTGCTCGACAAGATTCTGAAACTGCTGCATCCGTTCATTCCGTTCGTGACCGAAGAAATTCACCTGCAGTTATCGGCTCCGATTGCGGGCGCTCCGGAAACGATCACCTTTGGACCGTGGCCCAAATCGGATGCATCCTGCATCGACACCGAACTGGATACGCGCCTTCGCCAGATACAGGAAGTGGTTACCGCAGTACGGTCGATCCGTTCCGAAGTGAATGTGCCGCCAGGCAAAAAGGCCGATTTGTATGTGAAGGTCTCGGAGGAGTCGCTTGGCAAGCTGTTGCGTGATCATGTCGAGTACTTCCGTTCGCTTGCCAAAGTGGAAAATCTTTTTTGCGGGACTGACATCAAAAAGCCCCACATGTCGGCCTCGGCGGTTATCTCCGGCGCGGAAATTTTCGTGCCGTTGGCTGGGCTGATTGACTTGGAGCTTGAGAAGAACCGACTTCAGAAAGAACTGAACAATCTTCGCGATGCCCTTGAGAAATTGTCGCGCAAATTGGCCAACGCCGACTTTCTGGCCAACGCACCTGACGACGTCGTGTCGAAAGAGCGCGCCAAGAAAGAAGACTACGAAGAACGGATTGCCAAGCTCAATCGCAACCTCGAGCAGATTCTGGGGTGGTAAAGAATAGGAGCAGGGCCTTGTAGTTCTAAATCCCCTGCCCCGCCTTTGGCGTGGTAGAGTGAATCCAGAAGTTTCGACACGGCAACTTTTCCGATGTACTCTATGAAAGTCTCCGACCTAAAACACTACAACGACCTTCGCAAATTCGTGCCGGCCGACCATGTTCGGACCGCGCTCGCCTATATCTCGTGGCACAATCGACTGACCATGACAGATATGCTTGAAGTGTGGGAAGCGCTGGTCGTTGCGTATGCATTTCAGAAAAGAGAGATAGAGCCGTTTCTGTTTTCTCGTGTCAAAGAATTTCTTGCTCAGACGCGGGGTCGCGTTCCGTTCAGCACCGAGGACTGCGAATTTCGCGCCCAGGAACTGATCTCCGATCTGTTCGGAACAAACTGAGTTGATACGCCGTGCAATGAGCAGAATGCGCACAGAACGGCTCGGCTGGACCTTGGCGGTGGCAGTTGCGCTTTTGTACGCGGCGGCAAATCTGTTCGCAATCGAATCGCTCTGGGGGTTCAACTTTGCGATCTATCTCCCCCCTGTCTGGCTGTATATCGGACTTGGACTGATTGTCGTTTCTTTCCTGCCACAAAGTACGGCGCTTGTCCTTTCGATAGGCAATCGACTAACCAGTCTCATTGGCGGTTCCGGATCGCAGCGTCGTCTTGTCGGCATCACCGCGGCAATTGTTTTCGGTGCATTGTGTTGGTACGGATCGGTTGGGCTGCCGCTTCTGGGTGACGGGAGCTTACGTTGTCGTGAGATCACCGACGGCAAACTCTGGCAGCCGACTGAGATGCTCGACTTTCTACTGCATGCGCTGACGTATACGTTTGTTACCAAACCGCTTCATCTCGAAGTGACGCAGGCGTATCGGTATCTATCGATCTTTTCAGGTGTCATTTTTCTGTTAGGAGCGTACAAGCTCACCCGCTATGTGGCCCGAGACCGCTGGCTGACTTGGATAGTGGCCGCGCTGGGACTCGGAATCACAGTGCAGTTTTTCGGATATGTCGAGAGTTATTCTATTGCGGCAGCGCTCGTGCCGTGGCTGGTGTGGAGTGGCATAAGGGTTGCCGATGGAAAATCGTCACCTTTCACGTTTGCCGTGTTCGTGATTATCGCGGGGCTTTTCCATTCGGTTATGCTGCTATTATTCGGGGCGAGCGCCGTCTTGCTTCTGATACAAAGATCGGAGAATACGCGCAAATGGGTGCATTCGCACATGGGATGGCTGTGGGGAGCGGGCGCGATAGTATTCATTGCGATGCTTGTCGGCAAGTTGATCGGCCTGCCTTTCGTATCGACCTATGTTGTGCCCCTACTACCCTCGGCTTCTGATCAAGTTGCGTTGCTCTCAATCGCTCACTTACTGAATATTGTCAATTGGATTCTACTGAGCAGCCTGGCGATACTGCTCCTGATACCCGCGATTCGACAGGGTCGCTCGGATGTCGAATTTGCTTCACGAAGAGTATTTGTATTCTCTCTCATTATTCCTGCTGTCATATTCGTGATTCTCTTCCCCGCGCAGTTGGGCGGGCCGATTGATTGGGATTTGTTTTCACTTCCGCTAGCGGTTGTCGTCTTCGCCCTCCTCACACTTGTTGAGAACTCGCTTTCGCTCACGTCCTCAGGTTGGCTTTTGCCGATCTTCGTGGTTGCTTTGATAAACACCGCGAGTTTCGTCGCGGTCAATCACTCAATTACTGCCTCAGCCGAGCGATTCAACCGGATCATTCCGCTGTCCGCAAGCCCTAATCCCTGGATTCACTGGTCATCGCTGGTGGTTCATGCGGAGCATCAGCCCGCACTTTATGATCGGCGCAATGAGTTTCTTCTGAAATCCTGGCAGGCGCCGCCGAAAAAGAAGCGGGATTCGATCCTGACCTTGACTAAATTAATGCATGAAGCGGTAGCGGCAAAAGACAGTTTGTCGGCTCGGACGATTGTCGGACTACTCAACAATATCTCAGATCTCCCGCCGGAAGTTCTCTCGCTTGAAACCGATGTCTTTCTCGATTTCGGTTCACGTGAGGAACAACAGGGCTTTGCCGAAATGTTGGTGCGAGAGTTTGCGTCGTCGCCGATCGCACTCGGCGCGGCGGGATTAATGTATCTGAATTTGGGCGACATGGACCGATGCGGCGTTCTCTTGGCTCGATCGTACGACCTCGATTCAACAAATTTTCGAGTGTGCCTTAGCTACGGTGTCTACCTGTCTGATAAACAGGACTTCAGCGCGGCAGCTTCTGTGCTCAAACGGGCATTGAAGCTCGACGGCAACAGCTTTTTCGCCGCCTACTATTTGTCCAATTGCTGCCTTGCGCTCGGAGATGTTTCGGGCGCTAAGGAAGCGATGCTTCGCGCCGAGGCGAATGCTCTACGGCCAGAAGAACAAGAACGAATCAAGCAGCTGAAAATGCGTTTTTGATATTGTCCGCACCAGAGACCCACCGCCCGAACCACATCAAGTGTTGGGTTCATCGCGCCGAAGGCCCCAGGCCGTGGCCGTGCCAATCGCCGTGGCCGTGCCACTAATAGAAAACCGCTCTGAGGGGTCGAGCGGTTCTCACGGGAATGGGGGGTAAGAAGGGAAGTCTTGGTTTAGTTGCGGCTCCGGTCAGCCAGATCGTGCAGGAGCGCCGACACACTTCGGGCGCCGGCCGCATCGGGGAACGACGCCATCTCAAGCGGGACAACTTCGTTGACTTGTCCGCCGGACAATTCCTGAACCTGAGATCGCACCGCTTCGCTCAAACGCTTGCCCGCGATTTCAGCGCCCTGGCGCGATGTTTCGGGGAAAAGCGCCATGAGGCAGGTGTCGCCGCAGAACGACACATAGTCGCACCCGCGGATATGTTTGCGCACCATCGTTTCGATGTTTGTCAGGATATCCGAAAGAGAAGTGTCGTGTATTTTCTTGGCGGACGAAACGTCGAGCACAACCAATGAGACAAATACCCGGTACCGTTCGGCCCGCTTCAGTTCAACCTGGGCCTGCTCGAAGAAGAGCTGACGGATGGCGGTTGCATCCAAATCTGTCAGATACGGTGTGCTCATACTACTTATACCAACAACTCAGGTTTCCCTGTTCCCCCTGACTAAGCAACTTCCGTTCCTATTCGATTACTTCACCTGCCGCAACGACTTAGCCAAAATGGGGGCAGGGCCAATAAGTGACGCAACGACATAAGTCATTAACCGACAATACAATACGTAATCAATCGGGATGGGGCAATTGGTGCGTTTTGCGACCGGGAAAGGATTTTAATGCAAAGCCCTGCGCAAATTTAGCACAGACCCGCAGATAAGATTGACGTGAGAACCGGACGGGTTACTTGGAAGCGTTGAGATTGTAGTCTTTGATTTTGTACAGCAAGGAGCGGTAGGAGATTTTCAGAATCTCGGCGGCTTTGCGACGGTTCCAGTTGGTCTTTTGAAGAACTTCGGCGATCAGACGCTTTTCTTCGGACGCGATTGTTTTTCCCACGCGATTTTTGAGCGCGAAATCCGGCGACTGCGGCTCGGGGGCGTGACTCGGCATGGCCATATGCCCGGCCGGCTCATAGGCCGAGTATGGGTTGGCGGTCGGCAGCGGCATGCGCTGTGAAGCGGCGGCGATCAATTCGGCGATGATCGCTTCATCGCCGCGCACGACAACCTGCTTGATCATGTTTTCGAGTTGACGCACATTTCCCGGCCAGTCGAACGACACCAGACGATTCATGGTTTCCACCGCGAGCGGTTTTGAATCGCGCTGATAGACTGTGCTGTATTTCCCAATGAAATGCTCGACCAGAAGCGGAATGTCTTCGCGGCGATCGCGCAGCGGCGGGAGGAAAAGACTGATCTCATTGAGGCGATAGAACAGATCGTCACGGAAACCGCGTTCGGCAATCGCCAATTCGAGGTTGCGGTTGGTTGCGCAGATGATGCGAACATCGACGTGAATATTGGTGATTCCTCCGACCCGCACGAATTCCTGCTGTTCCAGCACCTGCAAAAGCTTTGATTGCAGTTCTGCCGGCATGTCGCCGATTTCATCCAAAAAGATCGTTCCCTTGTTGGCGACTTCGAATCTCCCCTGTTTGGTCTTGTGCGCGCCGG
>CAYVWS010000164.1:0-5363 GCA_964455535.1 uncultured Ignavibacteriales bacterium
TTTCCCAGTTTTCGCTCGCAGAACCGCTCGATTGGGGTTCTGAAATGTAGGAATAGATACAGGATCAACACGCCAGCGGTAGTCGCCGCGGTAAGGATAATCCCTGCCGTTTTGTACTCGCTGGGAATGACGATGATCGCCGAACCGAAGACGAGAATCAAAATGAGCGCGAAGGCGTCGAAGAGAATTTCCAAGAGCACCGTCGAAAACATGCCGGATTTAGACAAACCTTCCTTTTTGGCGAACAGAAATACACGCCCCACCTGACCGGTGAGCGCCGGCATGACGGTGTTCAGCACCTGACCCGCACCGTACAGCGTGATTGCCCGATTGAGCGGGATCCTT
Source organism: uncultured Ignavibacteriales bacterium (assembly GCA_964455535.1). Classification (GTDB taxonomy): domain Bacteria; phylum Zixibacteria; class MSB-5A5; order GN15; family FEB-12; genus JACRAV01. The sequence continues at coordinate 346 of CAYVWS010000164.1, forward strand.
TTCTGTTGAGATACCAGAAGCCGCCATCGCAGGCCGCGGCTGATTACATAGGCGAAAGAAGCGGCCGCCGCCAGAATTCCGTACGCCGGCGCAGTGCGGTGCCAGATTTCATCCAGATCGGAAAGCCGGACATCTTTCAGACAATAGATAAGCAGTCCCAAGGCGATAAGAATTCCCCAGAACTGCTTGCTCTTAAGTACTTTCACCATGATCGCTTCACTTTAGAAGCACCAAAGATAGACCCCTTTGTTACGGGGTGTCAATCTAATAGCTTAGACGGAGAATTGTCAGACAAGTTCGAGCAGGTCTTTGGAAATCCAGCCACGCCGCTTGTTTTCGAACAAGACATTATAGTAGCTGCCGGACGACCCGATGACTTCGACTACCAGACCGGGAGCGCCGTGAAGCTCGGTCTGCGCCTGCGGGGTCGGCCCCGAGAGGACCGGGCAGTCCTCGTTAATGACAACCGCCCGCTGCACCAGATAATCGTGACGGTACTTGAAGGTTGTGGCAAACGATGAAACAAGCAGAATGACAAGGGCCGAAACTATTACTCCGCGGCTGATATTGCCCCAAGTCAACCCGAATCGAGCAATGAGAAGCAGAACGAACAAGATGAAGCAAACAGAAGAAACCCACGCGAGCGTGTCAAGCCCGATGGGGTCGAGGATTCCTTCGATCAGCGAATAGACCGGATTGAGCTGCACACCTTCCATTTGAATGCGCGTGAATCCCCGCGCAAAGGCCAGATTCGCTTTGATGTCGTCATCAGCGGGTGACAGACGTTTCGCGCGCAAATAGCACACTACCGCCCGGCCGATGTCGCCCGACTTGAAATAGCAGTTACCTATGTTGAAATTCAGCTCGGCCGATTCGACTCCGGTTCGCTCGATCGATTGATAGACTGTCAGGGCCGAATCATAGGCCTTGGCCGAGTAATATTGATTCGCTTTGGAGAAATCTTCCGCCACGCCGGCCTGAGCGGACGCGCTCGCGATCACAAAGAGCGCCAATGCAACTGAGATTGTGCTACGCAAGCTTGAACCCCTCCAGTCGCGTCATGACACTTTCAGACTGATTCAGCGCTTCTGCCATCGACTCGGTCGACACACCCGCCGAACTGAACCGGGCAAAATCACACTGGCGAAGCACGCCGAGCAATTCGGCGATCAGCGTTTGATCGACCGATTTTTCTGAAAGCAATTCCCCGATTCGATCACTGGTGAGGCCGTGAGGAGACATGTTTAGTTTGTCGGCTACGTACGTCACGAGCGCCAAACTTAGCTCGGCGTGGAATTGTTGAGATTTCTCGATTGTGGCAAACGACCGGGCTTTGGCCAAACGTTTTTTTGCCTGTCTGCCCGCACCGCGCTGGCGAGTCAGTCCGATGTTGGCCGCCATTTGCTCGCGACGGCGACGCCACGCGACGGCACCGGCTAGCAGCACGACCGGAAAGGCATTGAGCCCGATATACAGGGGATTGGTAATCAGAAGCGTGCCGCGCGGTTTGAGTTTGCCTGCGTCGCTTTTGATGAACCGAATATCCGACGACTGACTGCCGATGGTCACCCCCGGCGGCGCCACCGGAAGATCAAGCGAAGCGGCGTACCCTTCGGGCTTGGTGGCGGTGATCTGAATCGGCTCGGTGCGGAGAGTCTGATACTTGCCGCGATCGGGATCGAAATAGTTTAGCGTGAGCGCGGGAATAGTCAGCTCGCCCGGCCGTTTCGGGATGAATACTTCTTCGATAACTTTTGTGCCGCTCAATTCATCTGCCGACTTCGATATCTGCTCATTGGAACCGGACTTGTAGACACGAAAATCCTGCGACTCGGCGATCACCGGCTCGGCTACCGATTTGACATTTCCTTTGCCGGAAATCTTAATCGTGAGGGTTACCGGCTGGCCGGCCTCTGTCACGTTCTTGTTCACTGCGGCGGAAATCATATACTTGCCGACCGTGCCGCTGAAATCGGCCGGTCTTCCCTCCGCCGGCAATTCTCGCGCAATCACCCGCAGCGGTTCCGATCTGACCTGCACTTGTTGTCCCTGACCGAACAGATCGCCGAACATGTCGAACGGATCGCGCTGACGGTTCCGAACCGCGACGGTCGCCGAAATGGTCGCGCGGCCGATGGTGAGCGGACCGGTTTGACTCGGGAAGAGCGCATACTTCCGCTCGATCACCCGATAGGTGCGGTTATTCATTTTTTGATAGTACGGCGTTTTGTTGCCGAGCACCTCGGTCCAGAATCCGGTAGTCTGAGGTTCGTCAAGTGACGGACTGCCGTAGAATTGCACGGCGATAAAGAATTTCAGCGTCATGATGACCTGCTGGCCGACATACGGATTCTTGTCGTCCACCGATAACTCGAGAAAATAATCCTTGCCGGTTCCGTCAGATTCAGTCGATCTCTGTTGGAGTCGGTTCTGCGACTGTGTGCCGGCGGGCGTGACTGTCAGCGTAACCGCGTTACCGGTGAAGGTCTTTCCTGCATACTGAAGCGAAATTCCGTTGATCGGATATGTCCCCGGCGCCTGCGGAATCAGAATATAGCGGTAGATGACCGAGGAACTGACCTGACCATTGATGACACTGATATTACTTGACCGCCCCTGCGAGTAGACTTCGAATTTCGCCATATCCGGCAGGGTTGGCGACGGCAGATCCTGCACCGAAGCCGAGATCTCGATCTGAAGCACCGCCTGTTCGTCGGCGGCAATTGAGTTTCGATCGAGCGACACGGACACACTGATATCCGCCTGCGCGTATGCGACTCCGGCGGCAGTCCAAAGTGCGACTGCGGCAACAATCAAATAGGCGAACCGGATATGTCGCGCAATCAAATTCATCACCAGTCTTTTCCGTTGTATTCGCCGGTCTGCACCTGACGGTTCAATTTCTTTTGGGTGTCTTTTTCGTTATCGCGAAGCGCATTCAGTATCCGCTCGGCGTCTTCCTTGGTCATCTTCTTCTGATCTTTTGGCTGGGCCTGTTGCTGTTGCTGTTGTTGATTCTTGGTCGAATCGGGCTGGCTTTGCGACTGCTGTTGATCCTGTTTCTGCTGATCTTCTTTATTGTCGTTCTGGCCCTGCTGCTGCTGTTGCTGCTGTTGCTGCTGCTGTTGATTCTGTTGTTGGTTCTGGTTTTGGGCCTGTGAGTTTTCTTTGAGCATCTTGCGCGCCAATTCGAGGTTGTACTTAGCGTCCATGTCTTTGGGGTTGATCTTTAGCGCTTCCTCAAAAGCGCTGATCGCCTTGACATAGTCCTGCATACGGTAATAGGTGTTGCCCAAATTGAATTGAGCCGCGCCGGCCAGTGTCGGGTCGGTCGTGTTGAGGGCATGAGTATATTTATCGACCGCTTCTTCGTATTTCCCCTGCTGAAAGAGCGCGCCGCCGAGATTGTAGTCGATTTCGGGTGAGGTCGGACGGTCGGTTTCCGCCTCACGATATTTTTCGAGCGCTGTCGCGTAGTCCTTTTCGACAAACGCCTTGTTCCCCTTGCGGACGGCGTCGGCATACCCGGCAAACGCTGAGCTTGCCGCCAACAGCGCCAATACCGGCGCCAAGATGTTCACTCGACCACTACGCACTGACCAATTCTCCTTTGGGTTTCTTGCGTTCCGAAAGAAAGAACTCAACAAGCAATAAGACAAGCGCCAACAGAAGCGGCCACTGGAAACGGTCGTCGTAACGGGTCACGAGCGTCCCCTCCTGCTCTTTTTTCTCCATCTTGGAGACTTCGTCAAATATCCGGTCCAGCTCCATCTCGTTGGGGGTCGCGTTGTAGTATTTGCCGCCGGTTGCCAGGGCTACTTTTTGCAGAGTTTCTTCATCGAGCTTGGTCATGATCACATCGCCGTTTTCATCTTTCTTGTACCCGACCCTATTCCCCATACGATCCAGCACCGGGATAGGTTCCCCCGCGGGGTTGCCGATGCCGACCGTGTAAATGCGGATGCCTTCCTTGCGCGCCGCTTCGGCCGCCTCAACCGCTGTGCCTTGCTGATCTTCGCCGTCGGTGAGCAGAAGTAGTACTTTGTGCTCGCGCTCTTTCTGGTCGAACGCTTTGGAGGCCACCTCTATCGCCGCTGAGAGATTTGTTCCCTGGTGCGCCACCGAAGCGACATCGACCGCCGAGGCCAACATCTGCGCCGACGGATAGTCAATTGTAAGGGGACATTGAATGAAGGCGTCGCCCGCGAACGGCACCAGACCGATCCGATCGCCGTTGAGTCGACCGATAATCGCTTCTATCTCCTGCTTGGCCCGTTCCAGACGGCTCGGCTTGATATCCTGCGCCGTCATCGAATTGGATACGTCGAGCGCGATCACAATATCGAGCCCTTCGCGCTTAACCGCTTCGAGATGCGTGCCGAATTGCAGACGTGCGATAGTGAGGCACAGGAATACCATCGCGAGGACTACCAAGGCGGCCTTTGAGCGCTGGCGGGCGAACGAAATAAACGGCGAGTTCTTCATGATCAGCGGAATATCGCCGAACCGTTCGAGCAGACGCTTCTTTCGCGCCAGCGTCCAAAACATGAAGATCGCCAGCGCCAAAACACCGAGCAGATAGATAAATTTTGACGGATCTTCAAATCGCATTGGTTCGTCCTACGGTAGTTTCTTAAGCCAGGTGTTTGCCAGCAGTACCTCAAGCGCCAACAACAGAAGCCCCGCAATGACAAACTGCGGGAACAACTCACGGTACTGAATATGCGCGCTGGTTTTAATTTCGGTTTTTTCCAGCTTGTCAATCGTTGTGTAGATATCTTCAAGCTCTTCGGTCGATCGGGCGCGATAGAATTTGCCGCCGGTCTTTTCGGCGATCTGCTTAAGGGCGCGTTCGTCGATGCGTGACGGCTGGTAGACATACCGCTTGCCGAAAATCGGGTCTTGTATCGGCATCATCACATTGCCCTCTTTGCCGACGCCGATGGCATAAATCTTGATATCAAACGCAGCGGCCACATCGGCGGCTGTTTGCGGATCGATCTCGCCGGCATTGTTGT
>CAYVWS010000165.1:0-5310 GCA_964455535.1 uncultured Ignavibacteriales bacterium
TTGCACCATCGGGCGCGGGCCGCTCACCAATGACATCATTGCCGGTGTCACCAAAACATGAGCGCTCAATATCTTGAAGTTCGTGATTTGTTCACGTGCCGCCTGCACAATTGCCACGGCGGTCGACGGCGCCGTAGTTTCAAATCCGATTGCGAAGAAGACCACAGTCAAGTCGGGATGCGATCTGGCGAAGTCGAGTGCCTGTAATGCCGAAGTGACAATCTTTACCTGCCCACCGGCAGCCCGCGATTCGAAAAGATTTTCACTTGTGCCCGGTACCCGCAACATGTCGCCAAAGGTCGCAAGCGCTACGCTGGGCCTTTTGGATGCTTCAATAGCGGCGTCGACAAGACCAATCGGCGTGACACAGACCGGGCACCCCGGCCCATGAATCAGGCGAATGTTATCGGGAAGAAGCTGATCGATGCCGCTATGCAGTATGGCGTGCGTCTGGCCGCCGCAGACTTCCATGATTGTCCATTCGCGAGTTACTGTTCGTCTGATATCGGCCAGAACGACCCCGGCCAGTTCGCTCGACCGAAACTCTTTGAGGGTCATTTGCTATCGCCTTGTTCCAGCTCCGACAATTCTCTTATCAGGGCCAAAGTCTTTTCCGCCTCGATTTCATCGACAACCTGCAAGGCCATGCCGGCGTGAACCAGCACAAAGTCCCCGACGTGCGCCTCCGGTGTCAACTCAAGACAGGCAGTGACATCCAGGCCGTCGAAATCGATACTGCCGAACCGAAGCCCGCCTTCTTCTGTGATTTTAACCAGCCGTCCCGGAACCGCTAAACACATATCAATTGTCTTTCTGCAATGCTGTTTCAGTCGCGGCCTGCGCGATCATCAATTGCCCAAGCGCCAAGCCGCCGTCGTTGGTCGGAACCTGCCTATGGGAAAGCACCTCAAATCCCAAATCGTTCAATCGCTGGTGCATGTATTCGAAAAACAGCCGATTTTGAAATACACCGCCGCTGAGCGCGACACGATTGCAGTTTGTCTTTCTCTTTGCGGCCAGTGTCGAACCGATGAACAGCTCGGCCAACTCAATATGAAACCACCGTGCAACACTCGCTACTGATTCTTTGCGAACCACTCGCTCCCATACCTCCCGAATCAGTGCACGGGTGTCAATCGATCCGAGTTGACTCACACAGTTTTTGGCACCCGAGTAGGTTAGCGGTCCCAGCGAACTTGCCGCTGTCTCCAGTCGAATCGCCGCCTGTGCTGCGTAGCTGACCTGATGACACAGACCAAGCAGCGATGCAACCCCGTCAAACAGACGTCCGCAGCTTGAGGTCAGCGGAGCATTGACACCGCGCTGAATCTGCTGGCACACGATTCTGATTGACTCTTCCGAAATATCACGGGGCCAGTTTTCTGGCAAAACGGCAATTTCTCCTCCGTGCGCATACAGCAGATAGCTAAGCGCCATTCGCCACGGTTGCCGGACGGCCGCTTCACTCCCGGGCATCGGCGCCGGATCGAGCCAGGCCAGTCGATCAAACGACCGCGCGTTGCCGTACAATACTTCCCCACCCCAAATCGATCCGTCGGTCCCAAGACCGCTGCCGTCGAGAATGATCCCCAGGCACGGCTCGGTCATGCTGTTTTCGGTCATCACCGACATCAGGTGAGCGTGATGATGCTGAACCGCGACGCACTTCACATTTGAGCGACTCACCGCCCAGCGTGTCGACAAATAATCCGGGTGCAGATCATGAGCGATGATCGTCGGCGAACACCCGAGCAGACGCTTCATATGTTCGATGGTGCTTTCGAAATTGCCCATGGTCAGCGGATTGTCCAAATCACCCAGATGCTGACCAATGACAACTTCGTCGCGCACGCCCAAAGCCACGGTGTTTTTCAATTCGCCGCCGCACGCCAGTATCGGCGTCGACAAAGACACCGGCAATTGTATCGGATTTGGCACGATTCCCCGCGCACGGCGCACAACTCGCGGTATTGTCCCGACAATCTGATGAATCGAATCATCCAGACGCTGTAGGATGTCGCGGTCGTGGAGAATGAACAGGTCGGCAAATTGCCCCAGCCGCTCCAGCGCTTCATCGTTGCCGATAGCAATCGGTTCGTCGCTCAAATTGCCGCTGGTCATCACGAGCGGGCCTGCGAAACTCTCGAAGAGCAAATAGTGGATCGGCGTCGACGGCAACATCAGTCCGATCCGATCAGTGTCCGGCGCGATGCCTTTGGCTAGAACGGCGTCCGCTTTTCTCTTGAGAAGAACGATTGGCCTTGACGGATCAACAAGCAGCGCCGCTTCGACATCCGAAATCTCACAAAACGCTCGCGCTGACTCGAGATTCGGCGTCATTACCGCAAATGGTTTGTGCGGGCGCTGTTTTCGTTGCCTCAGCGTTGCTACGGCTTCGTTGTTTGTCGCATCACAGGCCAGATGAAAGCCCCCCAGACTGCGCAACGCGACAATCTTGCCTCCCCTGATCGCCTCCTGGGCTATTGCAAACGGATCAGTCGTCGCGATGAATTGTCTGCCGTCATGCAGAGTCACCCGCGGACCACAAACGGAACAGGCATTCGGCTGAGCGTGAAATCGTCGATCCCGCGGATTGTGATACTCCGCGTCGCACGCCTCGCACATGCGGAAGCCCTTCATACTCGTAAGCGGCCGGTCGTATGGCACGCCTTTAGTTATCGTATATCGCGGGCCGCAGTTGGTGCAGTTGATAAACGGATACCGGTAGCGTCGATTGTTTGGATCGCGCATCTCGGCTAAGCACTCGTCGCAAATTGCAATATCCGCCGGGATAACCGGCGCGACGCGTCCGGTCGATTCGCTTAGCAGGATGACAAACCCCGTCGTCGAACGCACAGGCAGCACGCGTCGGTGTATGTGTGTAATCTTTGCCGCCGGCGGAGTCTCGTGCGTCAGGCGACGTTCAAAGTCGTCGAGGCGTTCAGTCGGCCCCTGTACGTCGATCACCACACCTTCCGAGTCGTTGCCAACCGACCCGAACAGTTGCAGTTCGTGGGCAAGTCGAAACACAAACGGCCTGAATCCCACTCCCTGAACCACTCCGCGTACACGAAGGCAGCGCCTCGCCGTTGTCGCGGGTTGAGCATCGGTCATGCGGGTGGACTGATTCACTGTGCTTTCTTTGTCTGTACCTGCGAGGTCAGCCAGTCGATCCATTCATCCAGCCCCTCGCCGCTGCGACATGACAGCTCCAATATTCTCAGGCCGCCGTTTATCTGAAGGGCGTTTTCCCTGACGCGCTGCAACGAAAAATCCGATGTCCCCAGCAAATCGGTCTTGTTCACAATCATCACCGACGACCTCCGGAACATCCCGGGATACTTGAGCGGCTTGTCGTCGCCTTCGGTGGTGCTGATGAGGACCACTTTCAGATCTTCGCCGAGATCGTAACTCGACGGACACACGAGATTGCCGACATTTTCTATCACCAGAAGGTCGATTGCCGTAAGATCAAAGTCCTCAATCGCCCGACCAACCATCTTGGCGTCGAGATGACAGGCGCCGCCGGTGACGATCGGCCGCACCAGATTCCCGCCTGCCCGCTTGAGGCGGTCGGCGTCGTTTTCAGTCTGGACATCCCCCGCTACCAACGCCATACGAATTCGTTCTCGGCACCTTTCGATAGTGCGCTCCAGCAGCGATGTCTTACCCGATCCGGGTGAACTAACGAGATTGAGAACCAACAACCGGTGCTTAGTGAATCGCTCTCGCAATTCAGCCGCGAGCCGGTCATTTTCTGATAGGACTTTCTGCTCGACCGAGACTCGTTCGGTCATATGGGACTCCGTACGGTCTTTGTTTGCGATGGATTCACCGTATTTGACTCCGAGTCATCCTCGTCGACATCAATCCAGCCAAGATCAAGCTCCATTCCTGAAACGACCTCGACGTCGGCGTTGTGACACTGTCCACATTCGAAGCGCATCTGAACGATTTCGCTTTCGGCCTGGCACAGACGGCACCGGGCGACCACCGGCACCGTTTCAATTTCAAGTGTCGAGTCGGCCAGTGGCGTGCCCTTGCACGCGATCTCGTATCCAAATTTGAGTGAGTCGATGGAAAGGTCGACCAAACCACCGATGCGCAGACCAACTGCACGGACTACCGCGCTCTCCCGGTATTGCAGGTGTTGTTGTACAAGGTGTACCAGATCCGTCGCTATTGACAGTTCGTGCATGGTGATCGATCCGCTAATTCTCTGCCCGACCGGGCGCAAATCCCGGTCAGCAGTATCGAAATATAGCAGGCGCGCGGATTGGTTTCAATGGGTCTTCGATGATTGACACATGCGGGAGCCGCACTAAGAAGTCGATAGATTTGTCTCGCTGAAAAGAAGACAATGTCGATTACATAACGATTGGTCATATCGGCATGCACACGCCGGCGACAATGCGCCGCCGAACTCCTGCCGGAATCTCTTCTCGATATCTTCACGTCGGAAATGATATCCCACCTTGCCGCTTCGAGACTTCACCGACAACCGGACGGTGGCGTGAAGCTGATGTAGAGATAATCAATAATCGCCGCCAAATCCGAAATGTCTATTCCCGATCGCAATCGGCGTGGCCCGTCAGACCACCGCAACGTAACGCGCTTGCAGAGAACCTGGTTCAAAAGTCGTCAAAAGTTCCACCAATTAAAGACAGCGATGCGCTATCGTTGTGACCCTAATAACGGCCGACCTCCATTGACATCGGAGCGACAAGTATTCCCACGATCTTGTTGTATTCCACAAGTAACGGCCTCTTCACAAGTTAGTTCGAGTTGAGTGATTGGACTGGTACACCTCCGCCAATGATTGGAGGCCAAGGGGTTACAAGACAATTGTGACGCTCATGTGCCGTAGGAACCGAAATTCGACACTCGCCGGTAACTCTGTTAAGCCAAATTAAGCATTTCTGTTTCTATCAAATGGATGTGCAAGTATCGGGTACGTGCGCGAGTCGATTGAAGAAGACGACTAACGGTCAACTCTTTGTGCTACTGACATGGGGCCGGTGGTTTGAAGCTAATGTAAAGATAGTGTCCGTGAACACTAACATCAAGGTACCAGACATCTTTTCGCACATAAATTCGACCCATAATCTTGGCCTCCAGTCGTGGCACAAGTATGGCACAAATCGACTAAAGGACAAAAAACGCCTTACTAACTTATTGTCAATGATTAAGTTACAAGATCACTAAAAAATCTGGCGGAGGAGGTAGGATTCGAACCCACGGAACCTTGCGGTTCAACGGTTTTCAAGACCGCCGCTTTCGACCACTCAGCCACTCCTCCGTCGAAGTCGC
>CAYVWS010000166.1:0-2106 GCA_964455535.1 uncultured Ignavibacteriales bacterium
TATAGCCGCCGCGAGTCGACGCAACTGCCCCGACTGCGCGCTCGATCTTAAGTCGATCAAGAATTGAGTCCGGCTCAACTCTCCCTTTGACATCTATCTGAACCCCTGTCGATTTCTTCTTAAGGCGCACTTCCGGCAAAGGCGCGAGATACTCTCGAAGCAGTGGCGTGATGCGTCGACGTATCACCGCCGCCGACCACGCTTCTTTCGGGCACACTCTCTGTACCGGCACTACAACATCCGATTCCACCGCGACCACCGCGCACGGCGACTCGGCCGCTACTGCCTCACGCCATTGTCGCTGTATTCGCGTATACCCGACATCAGTGACAATGAGCGCCGCTTTCTTTGCAAGCGCACGAATACCAGCCCACGGTTCTGCATGAATCATCACAAATTGAATCCCGCGTTTCTCCAAGTGTCGTGACGTTTGTCGCAACCCCTCGATCATGAATGTGTAATGGCGGAGATTTGCGCCGGGGTAGTTGTCGGTGATACCGAAGTAAACGATCAACGTCTTGTTGAGTCGATTCGCCTCACCAATGGCATACTCAAGGGCATGATTGCACTGCGCTCGCTGCGAGGCCTGCATCCAATATGCAACGAACTCTCCCGCCGCAGTCGGCTTGGCGTTCAGGTGGTGAATGCGATCAGCGTGGATCATTTGTGAAAATCACCGAGCCGAATCGCTTAAGTCAACCAACTCCGGCGGAAACGGGGAGAGGTAGCTCTGTTGGCGCAGGTAGTCTTCGTCAAATCGTTCTATCCACGAATTCAAAACCGCCAATAGCGCCGACAGCGGCAACTTCTCTTTCCGAAACTGCTCTGTCATCGCCAGAAAGTGCCGCTTTTCGGCGGCACTCAACTCATCCTTGAAATAGCCGAGCGCATGCTGGAGCACATTGATATGCGAGGCCACCCGAGCAGCTCGGGCCGTGGCCTTCTGCATGAATTGGTAATACTCGTCCAGTGCTGTATCGATAGAGCCCTTTTGTGCTCGTGCCACCACTCGTCCCATCTCGCGCATCGCCGTCTGATGGTACGCCATGAATAGCAATTTGTTTTGGGACTGAAATGCCACCAATGCTGCCATCGTCGGATTTCGACGCATCGCACGAAACCGCGCATGCAAGTAAAGCTTCGTCAACCAGTGTTCGCGCAACCTGAGATTAGTCAGCCGCCCTTCGTCTTCGATCGCCAGCCCGCCGAACTGTTCCAAGACCTGTGCAGCAAAGAGCCCGACTGTTTTCTCCGAGGCCATTTCGCCCCGCTTGCCGGTGTACAGCTTGACATCTTTGATCCCGCACGACGGCGACCGGCTTTTCAGAATAAATCCGTCGACTTCACCCAACGATCCAAGAAAGCTCTCGCTGAATGCCTGCATTTCGTCCGTCAGGTCGCGCCCGGTTGCGGGCTGCACAAGATGGAGGTCTTGGCTCTTGCGTACAATCTTGATCGGATCACGCGGCGTACCAAGGCCGATCTCGACCTCCGGACAAATCGGCACAAAGTCGACATGCCCGCGAAGTGTCCTCACAAAGTCGAACCCAATCATCTGACCGTTGTACCGGCAGGCCTCAAATTCAAGGCACTTGCTGATCACGACAATCGGGCGCACGTGGTCTGTATTCTTAGGTCTGGTCATGTTTCCTCTGACGAAAAATACTCACGGTTTCTCAAAAACACAAATTTGACAGGAACCAGCATTTCATCTTCGCGTATCACCAGTAAGCAACCTGCCCAAGAGGGTCCATGAAGATAAAACTGATCTCGCCGCGGATGAGTCTGCGGCCGATGGATTCAGAATACAAACGCCTGCTGTCTCCATCAATTGCCTTGTTAGTCTTAGCGGCGCTCACGCCCGAAGAACACGATGTCTGGATCGAAGACGAAAACGCCGCTCCGCTCCACCTGAACGACTTTCCCGATCTGGTCGGTATCACCGTCAATGTCGATACCTCCGCACGGGCGTACGCCATCGCCGATCACTACCGCGACCGCGATATTCCCGTCGTGCTCGGCGGCATTCACCCAAGTGCCTGCCCCGATGAAGCCGGTCGACATGCGACCTCGGTCTGCGTCGGCGAAGCCGAGGGAATCTGGCAT
>CAYVWS010000166.1:2116-5294 GCA_964455535.1 uncultured Ignavibacteriales bacterium
AACAGCTTCAGCCACGGTATTTCCATGATGCTCCGGTCGACATGTCGCTGTCGCCGGCGCCCCGCTGGAATCTGCTCGACCAATCGAAATACCTGTACACTAACATCATTTGCGCCAGTCGCGGTTGTCCGTTCGCCTGCGACTTCTGTTACAACAGTTGCGACTACATTCACCATTGCTATCGTAACCGACCGGTCGCCGATATTGTGGCGGAAATCGACCGGCTCGGCACAAGGCAAGTGATGTTCATCGATGACAATTTTATCGGCAACATTCCCTGGGTGCGCGAATTCATCGCCGCCATCAAAGGCAAAAGGCTCATCTGGCACTGTGCGGTCTCAACAAACATCGGTTCCCATCTCGACCTGCTCGACGAAATGGCTGAGTCGGGGTGTCAATCGCTCTTCATCGGATTTGAGTCTATCAACGGCGCTTCAAATGCCGGAGTCCACAAACGACAAAATCATGTCGACCGGTTTGCCGGTCTAATCTCGGAAATTCACAGTCGCAAGATGATGATCAACGCCAGTATGGTGTTCGGATTCGATCACGACGACAATTCGGTGTTCGCAAAGACGTTCGAGTGGTTGGTCGCCAACAAGATCGAAACCATGACCGGACATATTCTGACTCCCTATCCCGGGACCGTGCTGCATCGGCAATTGCTGGAACAAGGCCGCATTATCGACCACGACTATTCTCACTACAATACTTCGCACGTTGTCTTTCGACCGGCACAGATGACCCCTCAGGAACTGCTCGACGGTTATCTTTGGATGTACGACCAATTCTACTCAGTCCCCAGCATCATCAAGCGCCTGCCCAATGCTCGATCACAACGCGTACCGTACCTGCTCTTCAATCTCGGCTACCGCAAATACGGCGGCGTCACCTCTATCCTCGGCAAGCTCGGCATGATGCACGCCGTCGGCAAACTGGCGCGCCGCCTGTCCTACGGGATAGACTGACCCAAATTGCCTACACTCGAGTACAGTTAAGCCAAGCAAATCTTACCGCCTAAGTTCGTTGACACCCAAACTGGTGTTGATTATCCTGTTTTGCATGAAACTCGAAATTTTCATCACATTACTGATTCACACACATTGAGGTGAACTATGGCAGGAATCGTCGGTTACGGCGCGCATTTGCCCAGACATCGGATCAAAGTCGAAGAGATCGCGAAAACCTGGGGAATGGACGCCAACAGCTACAAGAAAGGTCTGATGCTCCGCGAAAAATCGGTGCCGCCGTCGGACATGGACACGATCACACTCGCGGTCGAGGCGACCAAGAACGCCCTGCGCCGCGCAGTTGTTGTCAACCCCGTTGACATTGGCGCCGTCTATGTCGGTTCTGAGTCGCATCCGTACGCGGTGAAGCCGTCGGGCACGACCGTCGCCGAAGCCATCGGTGCGACACCGGATATCCATTGCGCCGATTTTGAATTCGCGTGCAAAGCCGGATCGGAAGCGATGTTTGTTGCGCTGTCGCATGTCGAGTCGGGATTCATGAAGTATGCGCTGGCAGTGGCTGCCGATACATCCCAGGGCGCGCCGTCTGATGCGCTTGAATTTTCTGCCGCCGCCGGGGCCGGTGCGTTTATCATGGGGAAGAACGATCTGATCGCCGATTGTCTTTTCACTCACTCGTTTATGACCGACACTCCGGATTTCTGGCGACGCGAACACCAGTTCTACCCGCAGCACGGTTCCCGTTTCACCGGTGAAGAGGCCTACTTCAAACACACCAAAGGCGCATCGCTGGCCTGTCTGAAAAAAGCCGGCATGCAGCCCAAGGATTTCAAGTACGCAGTCTTCCATCAACCCAACGGCAAGTTCCCGCAGAAAGTCGCGCTGGAGCTGGGCTTCACGCAGGAACAGATCAATCCGGGCTGGCTCGCGCCAACGCTCGGCAACACCTACTCGGGCGCGTCGCCGATTGGCCTGACTGCCACACTCGATGTTTCCAAACCCGGCGACATGATCTTCATGTGCTCCTATGGTTCCGGCGCGGGCTCGGATGCGTTTGTCTGGAAAGTCACGCAACGCATCGATCAGGTGCGTGATAACGCTGTGCGAACCAAGAAACTGCTGGAAGAGAACCTGACGTATGTCGATTACGGCACCTACGCCAAGTTCCGCCACAAAATCAAAAAGAACGCCTAGGAGGAGCCGATCATGAGAGAAGTTTGTGTAGTCGGGGTCGGCATGAGTGAGTGGGGCGAGGTTTGGAAAACCTCCATGCGCGATCTGTATGTTCACGCCGCTATGGCGGCGATCAAGAATTCGGGAGTCGATCACATCGACTCGATGTATGTCGGGTGCATGTCCGGCGGATTGTTTGTCGGACAGGAGCACCTGGGCGCATTGATGGCCGATTATCTCGGCGTCAAAGGAATACCGGCCTCGCGCGTCGAGTCGGCCTGTGCGTCGGGCGGATTTGCATTCCGCTCGGCCTTCATCGAAGTTGCCTCCGGGCTTTCCGATATCGTGCTGGCGTCGGGTGTCGAGAAGATGACCGACTGCTCGCCTGATGACGATACCAATGCGTTGGCGACCGCCGCCGATGCCGAATACGAAGTATTCCACGGTGCGACTTTTCCCGGTCTGTACGCCATGATGGCCTGCGCGCACATGGCGAAATACGGCACCACCCGCGAGATGCTTTCCGCAGTCGTGGTGAAGAATCACAAGAACGGCGCGAAGAATCCGGTGGCGCAGTATCCGTTTACTGTGACCGCAGATCAGGTCGCCAGCTCGGTGATGGTCGCCGATCCGCTTCGGATTTTGGATTGCTCGCCGATCACCGACGGCGCGGCGGCGGTGATTGTCACTACTGTCGAGATCGCCAAGAAACTCGGCAAGCCGTATGTCAAGGTCACCGGCTCCGGCGCGGCGACTGATACCATGGCGCTGGCGCAACGTGACGACATGACGACCATCAAAGCCGCCACTCTCGCGTCGCAACGGGCGCTGGCGATGGCCGGAAAGAAGATCGATGACATCCAGTTCGCCGAGATGCACGATTGCTTCACAATCGCCGAAATCATCATCGCCGAGTCGATCGGTAAATTCAAACCGGGTCAGGCCGGACCCGCCACACTGGCGGGGGAGACCGCGCTTGAGGGAAAATTCCCGATCAACACCAGCGGCGGTTTGAAATCGAAAGGACATCCGGT
>CAYVWS010000167.1:0-5279 GCA_964455535.1 uncultured Ignavibacteriales bacterium
CGATCGTTCCAACATTCACGTGCGGCTTAGAACGTACAAATTTCTCCTTCGACATCGTGAGTCTCTCCTCGTAACGTTATGACAAACTAACTTTTTCCAACATCTTCTTGGACACTTCCGCAGGAACCTGCGCATAGCGGGCAAATTCCATCGAGAAGACGGCGCGTCCTTGCGAGATATTACGAAGGGTATTGGCATACCCGAACATTTCCGAAAGGGGAACACTGACCGCGACCACATGCAGTTCGGAACCGCGCGTCATCATACCCATAATTTTTCCGCGGCGCGAGTTGAGGTCGCCGACCACCGAACCGAGATAGGCCTCGGGCACGACCACTTCGACATCCATAATCGGTTCGAGCAGAATCGGATGGGCGCGCTTGGCGCCATCCTGAAAGGCCATCGAACCGGCGATGCGAAACGCCATTTCGCTTGAGTCGACTTCGTGATAGGAGCCGTCGTACAGCTCGCAGTACACGCCCGTCATCGGGTATCCGGCGAGGATGCCGTTGCCCATCGCGTCGCGACAACCCTTTTCAACAGCCGGAATGTATTCGCGCGGAATGGACGCACCGACAATCTTGTTTTCGAAATGGAATTCGGAACCGTCCTCGGTCGGACGCATCCGCATATAGCAGTGACCGTACTGACCCTTACCACCTGATTGACGCACAAACTTGCCTTCGCACTCGACGGCCCGCGTGATCGTTTCTTTGTAGGCAACCGACGGACGACCGACAGTCGCGCTGACACCGAATTCGCGCATCAGGCGATCGACGAGAATTTCAAGGTGCAGTTCGCCCATTCCGCTGATAACGGTCTGGCCGGTTTCTTCGTCGAACTTGACAATAAAGGTCGGATCTTCTTCAGCCAGCTTAATCAGACCATCGGTAAGCTTATCCTGGTCGGCTTTGGTTTTCGGCTCGATTGAGACCATAACAACCGGCTCAGGGAACGACATGCGTTCGAGGATCAGCGGATGCTTAAGATCGCAAAGCGTGTCACCAGTAGTGGTCTTGCGAAGACCGATGATCGCGACAATGTCTCCCGCCTGCGCGGACTTTACGTCCTCGCGCTTGTTGGCGTGCATACGAAGCAGACGCGCGACACGCTCTTTGGTGTCGCTGGTCGGATTATAGACATACGATCCGGCCTCTACAGTGCCGGAATAAATGCGAGCATAGGTGAGGCGACCGACATACGGGTCGGTCATGATCTTGAAGGCGAGGGCCGAAAACGGCTCAGTCGGACTGGATTTGCGCTCGATCGGCTTTTCGGTATCGCCGATGGCGTGACCAACCACACCCGGCTTGTCGATCGGCGACGGCAAAAAGTCGATGATGGCATCGAGAAGTTTCTGCACGCCTTTGTTCTTGAACGACGAACCACACAGCACCGGGACCATCTTTGAGGCGATCGTGGCGCTGCGAACCGCGGCCATAACCTGGACCGGGTCGAGCGGCTGATCATGCAAAAACAGCTCGAGGAGGTGATCGTCAAAATCAGCCACCGCTTCGAGCAGTTTTTCGCGATAATCGTGCGTCATCTGCGCCATGTCGTCGGGGACGGGGCGGATGTCGAAGGTGGTGCCGTGAGAATCTTCGTGGAACACCAAGAATTCCATCGACATCAGATCGATAATTCCGCTGAAAACTTCTCCCTCGCCGGCCGGGATACAGATCGGCACGCAATTGGAGCCCAGCCGTTCGTTCATCTGCTTCAGGGCATGGGCGAAGTTGGCGCCGGTGCGATCCATCTTGTTGATATAGGCAATGCGCGGGACGCCGTACTTATCGGCCTGACGCCAGACTGTTTCGGACTGCGGTTCGACACCGCCGACGGCACAGAACAGGGCGACTGCTCCGTCGAGGACGCGCAGCGAGCGCTCGACCTCGACGGTGAAGTCGACGTGACCGGGGGTATCGATAATATTGATCGTGTGATTGCGCCAGAAACAAGTGGTGGCGGCGGAAGTGATGGTAATGCCGCGCTCTTTTTCCTGCTCCATCCAGTCCATCGTGGCGGCGCCGTCATGAACCTCGCCCAGCTTGTGGGTCTTACCGGTATAAAAAAGAATACGCTCGGTAGTCGTAGTCTTGCCGGCGTCGATATGGGCCATGATGCCGATATTTCGAATCTTGCTTAGTTGTTGATCGCCGGACATAAAAATTCCCTGACTGATACTCACGAAAAATTGCTCTCAAGGTCGGACGTGATTGGCCGGAGGGCGGGTTCTTCAAGCTCAGCAGGGTTGAAAGAGAACGCCTGTGTGGTCAATTACGTCGTCTGCAGGATAGCGCGCACTAAATACCTCATTGGTATACGGGTTAAGAAACGTCGACCCAGTTGGTCGGCCCTCCTGTCAAGAGTGCTGGCCTACCACTTGAAATGCGCGAAGGCCTTATTGGCCTCTGCCATTTTGTGAGTATCCTCCTTCTTTTTGATCGATGATCCTTCATTGTTGGCGGCGGCTAAAAACTCGCCCGCCAAGCGCTCGCCCATCGACTTTTCATTGCGAGCCGCGGAATATCCGATGAGCCAACGTATCGCCAGCGCAGCTCGTCTGTCAGGGCGTACCTCAACCGGCACCTGATACGTGGCGCCGCCGACCCGACGGGACTTAACTTCGATAACCGGCTTGACGTTGTTCACCGCTTTGTGAAACATTTCGAGCCCGGGCTGTCCGGACTTCTTTTCAATCAATTCGATCGCCGAATACAGCATCGTTTCGGCAGTCGAGCGCTTCCCCCGCTTCATCAGACAGTTGACGAATTCGGTAACGAGCCGATCGCCATACTTCTGATCGGGAGTATCGTTATGATGATGCGACGATATTTTGCGCGGCATAGTCTAATTTGTCCTTACGCTTTTTTCGGCCTCTTGGCGCCGTACTTGGAGCGACTGCGCTTGCGATCAGCCACGCCGGCGGTATCCATGCTGCCACGGATGATGTGGTAGCGGACGCCAGGAAGATCTTTGACACGACCGCCGCGAATCATGACGATCGAGTGTTCCTGCAGATTGTGACCTTCGCCCGGAATATAGGCGGTCACTTCAATCTGGTTGGTCAGGCGAACGCGCGCAACTTTACGCAGCGCCGAGTTCGGCTTCTTCGGCGTGGTTGTGTACACACGAGTGCAGACACCACGTTTCTGCGGCGACTGATTCAGGGCCGGTGTCTTGGTCTTTTCGATAATCGATTCGCGACCCTTGCGGATCAGTTGGCTGATCGTCGGCAAACTATCTCCCGTACTCCAAAAAGTTTATTACGCCAAAAATGGCAGACCGGAAATTTAGCCGGAACTGCCTCACAGTCAAGCGTTTTCTTTGAAAATGTCGGCCAGCGAGGACGGCTCGGCGGTAGCCACCGGGGCCTCTTCCTCTTCGGTCTCATCGGGGATGACCGTGACGTTGCGGTATCGCTCGATGCCGGTACCGGCCGGGATCAAGTGGCCGATGATGACATTTTCTTTAAGTCCAAGTAAATTATCGACTTTGCCCGTAATGGCAGCTTCGGTCAGGACACGCGTGGTTTCCTGGAACGAGGCGGCCGAAATGAAGCTTTCGGTCGACAACGAAGCCCGGGTGATACCCAAAAGCAATGGAGTCGCGGTCGCGTTTTCGCCGCCTTCGGCAATGACACGTCCGTTTTCTTCGTTAAACTTGGATTTATCGACCTTTTCACCTTCGAGGAAATCGGTATCGCCGGAGTGCTCAATCTGAACTTTCTGGAGCATCTGGCGGACGATAATCTCGATGTGCTTATCGTTGATCTTCACGCCTTGCAGACGATAGACTTCCTGGATTTCGTTCACCAGGTACCCCTGCACGGCGTAAACGCCGAGAATCTTGAGAATATCATGCGGGTCAATTGAACCCTCGCACAGGCGTTCGCCGGCGCGGACATAGTCGCCGTCGTGCACCATTAAGTGCTTGCCGTGCGGGATCAGATATTCGCGGGTTTCGTCCTGCTCGCCCTTGACGAGAATCTGCTGCTGACCGCGAACGACCTTGCCGAATTCGACCGTACCGTCGACTTCCGAAATGACCGCCGGGTCGCCCGGCCGACGGGCCTCGAAGAGTTCCGCGACACGCGGCAAACCGCCGGTGATATCGCGCGACTTGGCGATGTAGCGAGGAATCTTGACCAGCGCGTCGCCGCCCCGGACCACGGCCCCGTCGGACACGTGTAGCTGGGCGTCGGTCGGGATGCGGTAGCTCGCCAGCTTCTTACCGGCGTGGCCGACGATGTGGACCGTCGGGAAGAGCGTCTTGTCGCGGTGCTCAATAATCTTCTGTTGAATAAGGCCGGTTTGATCATCGATTTCCTCTCGGAACGTTACATCCTTGATGATATGCTCAAACTGGATCGTGCCGGTATGTTCCGACAAGATTGTTCCGGTGTAGGGATCCCACTCGAAGAGCACGTCGCCCTTCTTGATCGCCTGACCGTCGGCGACAAACAAATGCGCGGCGTACGGCAATTTAAGGCGGGTACGCACACGGCCCTTGGCATCGATGATGTGGGCTTCGCCGACACCGTCGCGGCTGGTGATAATTCGGGTGGTGACTTTTTCACCCGACGGGCTTTCGTCTTCGCGTTCGATCAACTGGACGCGTTCGAGTTTGATCGAACCGTCGTAGCGCGATTCAACGCGCGACTGCTCGGCGATACGCGCGGCGGTACCACCGATGTGGAAGGTACGCAGGGTAAGCTGAGTACCCGGTTCACCGATCGACTGCGCGGCGATGACGCCGATCGCTTCGCCGATATCAACCATCTTCATGGTCGAGAGGTTACGACCGTAACACTTGGCGCAGACGCCGTATTTCGATTCGCAGGTCAACACTGACCGGATGCGAACCATATCGATACCGGATTCTTCAATCGCGAACGCTTCGTCTTCTTTGATCTCTTCGCCAGCGGCGACAAGTTGGCGTTCGTCAACTGGGTCATAAACATCTTCGAGAGCCACACGTCCGAGGATACGATCGCGCAGCGACTCGATGACTTCTTCACCTTCTTTCAAGGCGGAGACTTCGAGACCGAGAATGGTGCCGCAGTCGATTTCGCGGACGATTACGTCCTGCGCGACGTCGACCAGACGACGGGTAAGATAACCGGCGTCGGCTGTTTTGAGCGCCGTATCGGCAAGTCCCTTACGGGCGCCGTGCGTGGAAATAAAGTATTCCTGCACAGTGAGGCCTTCGCGGAAGTTCGAAATAACCGGAGTTTCGATGATTTCACCGATACCACCGGTGATTTTCTTCTGCGGCTT
>CAYVWS010000168.1:0-5223 GCA_964455535.1 uncultured Ignavibacteriales bacterium
CCCGTGGATGGTGTGCATCTCGATGTTGTCTTTGCCGAGAATCGTGTTGGGGTGACGCGTCGTCTTGAACTTGCGCATGACGTCGATCACCACCGCACAAGCCGAGCGGTTATCGAACGCCTTGCTGCAGTACACGTCTTTGTTGCCCATCACCGTGAAATTGCTGTCCGGAATAATCGGATCGCCGACTTTGATACCGAGCTTCTTATTGACGTCAATCTTCGCTTCCACGCCGACATCAATAAACATGTCTTTGATTTCGAGGACCTTTTCCCGCTCAGAGGCCGAAAGCATGTGCGGCGGCTTCGAACCGATTATGCCAAGCACCGGGCCATTTGATGTAATGATCCGCATCCGCTGACCCAGCGCGACATGTCCCCACCACCCGCCGAGCGGCAGAAATTTGATATACCCGTCCTTGGTAATCTCTTTGACCATGAACCCGATTTCGTCCATATGGCCGACCACCATGATTTTTGGCGCGGCCGAAGTTCCCTTCTTGCGGCCAAGGATCGAGCCCGACTTGTCGGTCTCTATCGAGTCCGAAAGCGGTTTGAGCTCGCGGCGCATAATGGCGCGAACATCGGATTCATACCCGGAAACACCGTTAGCTTCGGTGATTTCTTTCAAAAGGAGTTCAGTCTTGTCCACTCGTCTACCTTTTCTGGTCAGGAATTAGTATAGTTTGTTAATATACGTACCGGCCGCGCCGGCGTCCAATCAAAAGTCGAGGTGGTCGAAGATCTCGGCAAGCGAATTGATCTGTCGCTTGAGGGCGGGCATGTCTGCCGGATATTCCCGACCCGGCTTGACTCTCAGGATCGCCGGCATGCCAATCTGCGACGGTCCAGCGATGTCCTCTTTGTAGCGATCGCCGACATAGACGCACTCGCTCGGCGCCACGCCGGCCAGGTTGGCGGCCTTGTAGAAAATATCAGGATGGGGTTTGCGCAGCCCAAAAGTCGACGAAAAGATCGTGAAGTTCAGAAACTTATCGATGCCGAATC
This sequence comes from uncultured Ignavibacteriales bacterium, assembly GCA_964455535.1. Taxonomy (GTDB): domain Bacteria; phylum Zixibacteria; class MSB-5A5; order GN15; family FEB-12; genus JACRAV01. The sequence goes on from CAYVWS010000168.1 coordinate 1,008, forward strand.
GTTTCAATTCGGCCTGATGAGCGCGCTCCGGGAAGACAGTGTTCGAAATAAGTCCGATCGTGCCGACATGGCCGCGTAATTTGGTCAGCGCCGGGAGCGTGTCATCGTACACAAAAAGCTGTTTCTCTACCGCCTTGTAGTAGGCGTCGAAGAAATCCTCGCACAGCCCGTTGGTATTCTCCCAACCGAAGTTCTTGAACAGAATAGTCGCGGCCTTCGTGACATCCCATTCGACATGCTGCTCATCGGCCAGTTTGCGAAAATCACGCTTGGCCGATTCGAGCTGCTCATGGAACTCAGCAGCTTCGGGTACGGCATATCCCGACTTCTTCAGGAACTTTCTGCCTGATTCGGCGCACTGCCGGGTCAGTTCTTCCCATGGTACCGCTTCATATTCGATGAGCGTCGAGCCGAGATCGAAAATTACGGCCCGAGGTTTCAATTTCTGCATTACTAATCTTTTCTCTTCAGCGCCGACGCGATAATCCGCTCGAGCAGCTGGTCGAATTCAATTCCCGCGGCCTTGGCCGCCATCGGCGCCAACGACAAATTGGTCATGCCGGGCAGGGTGTTAATTTCCAGACAATAGCTGCGACCGTCGTCAGCCAACAGGAAGTCGATCCGCGCCAAACCCGAAGCACCTACTACGTCGTAAACCTGCAACGCCGCATGCTTGAGACCGTGCGCGACATCCTCGCTGATCGGCGCCGGACAAATGTATTCTGATTTGCCTTTGGTGTACTTTGCTTCGTAGTCATAAAGCCCGCTCTTCGGCCGAATCTCGACGACAGGAAAGGCCTCGTGATCCAATACTGCAACCGTCAGCTCGCGACCGTGTATATACTCTTCAACTAACACATGGCGCGACTCTCTAAACGACGCTGCGAATGCCTCCCCGATCTGCTCGTACCGCTCGACTTTAGTCAATCCGACCGTCGAGCCGCCATCGTTCGGCTTCACGATAAACGGCGTCTTGAAGTGATCCTTGACCGATTGCATCGTCGCCGCATCAACATCAGGACTGTCCAAATGGTACAGTCGCCAGTGTGGCGTCCGCACATTCACACTCGCCATCAGACGCTTCGACATCGCCTTGTCCATCGCCACCGCCGACGCCGTCATGTTCGAGCCGATGTATTTGTGACCGCTCAACTGCAGCAGATTTTGCAGAGTCCCGTTCTCCCCTGCGCCGCCGTGCAGCGCAATGAATACGACATCGACGTTTTTCAATTGATTGGAATTCATCATGAGCGCGACTTCGCTCGAAACTGCCTGCGACGGCAACGACGCGCCACTTTCGGCTATCTGCGGAACATATTCACCTCTGGCATCGATCAAGCTTATGCCGCTGGCGGGATCGATGGCCGCAACCGTATGTCCAAGCCGCTTGAGAGCGGCGACAATAGCGCCGCCGCTGTTGAGCGACACCGCGCGTTCGCTTGAATTTCCGCCGGCCAGAACAAGTATGTTCACTTTTGTCTCTTTCGATGCAAAACCCAAAACCTATGAGCGACAAAGACAATCACCGCGCCGATTAGGATCGGCCAGATGACTTTCGTATACGTCGCAAACAACTCCTCGATTTCCGCAAAGTTGCGGACAACCGAGGCGGCAAGATACATAATCAGCCCCGTAAACGCCAAATACGAAACGGCCGAGAACATAACCATTTTCGTCGTGTCGTACCGCGCCATTCCGGCCGCCACAGCCAGCGCTGAGCGTATTCCCACTATGAAACGGGAGGCCAAAATGACGAGCGCCCCCCACTTTTGAAGCCGGGTCTCCATGCGCACCACATCAAGCGCGGAAAAATACTTAAAGTTCTTTTTGATAAAATAGTCACGGCCGAAGTTACGGCCGAGAAAGTAGAGCACCATCACCGAGGCCATCCCGCCGGAAACCATCACGATCAGCGTCAGCGCTAGATTCAGTCTGTCGGCCGCCACCAGTGCTCCGGCAGCCGCGACAAACGTGTCACCCGGAAAGGGCGGAAATACATTTTCGATGAAACATGCGACGAAAAGTACAATATAGACCAACAGAGGTCCTCGTGCGAAGACCTGATCCAGAAACGTATTGATTTGAGCGATTGAATCAGTCATCGGTCTCGATAATGCAGACAGCCAGCGCCGCCATACCTTCTCCACGCCCGACAAATCCCAGCTTTTCGGTAGTGGTCGCCTTGATTCCGATTCGCGACGGAGATATTCCCAGCACAGCCCCGATCTTTTCTTTCATCAATGCGATGTGCGGATTTATCGCCGGACGCTCAGCCATAATCGTGGCGTCCAGATTCACCACCCGGCAAAATCCCGCGGCCTTCACTTTCGACCAAGTCTCGGCCAGCAATAGAGTGGAGTCAATACTTTTGTATCTGTCATCACTCGGCGGAAAGTGCACGCCGATATCGCCAAGCCCCGCCGCACCGAGCAGAGCGTCGCAGATGGCATGCAGAAGCACATCGGCGTCGCTGTGACCCAATAATCCCTTCTCGAACGGAATGTTCACACCGCCAATTACCAGCGTGCGACCGCCTACCAGACGATGCACATCAAATCCCTGTCCGATTCTGATTTCAGCCACGAGCGCCGCCTGTCAATAAATGCTCTATGAGCAACAAGTCTTCGGGCCGGGTGACTTTGACGTTAGGATGTGTTGGTTCGATCACCCGCACTCTGACTCCCTGATCTTCTACCAGCGCGGCGTCGTCGGCAAACGACTGCCCGCCGTGCAGCTCATGCGCCCGACGAATGACACTCAATTCGAATACCTGCGGTGTCTGGGCATAGTATAAATTATCTCTGTCTACCGTTGCACGTATCACACCGTCGGCGGTTTTCTTTATTGCGTCGCTGGCCGGGATTGCCAAAATCGCAGCATTTCCGGCCCCGGCCGCAAATACGACTCGATCGATATCAGCCGGAGACACCAGCGGCCTTGCCCCGTCATGGATCGCCACCAAACCACCGTCGCCCGTTATTGCACGTAGTCCGCTTAACACGGACTGTGAGCGCGTCTCTCCTCCCGCGCAAATCGAGCGAACTTTCCGAAACTTCTCGTTTAACACCATCTCGCGCACTTCGTCAACCGCGTCTTCGGGCGCTACAACTATCGTACTTGAAATTGACGACGCCAATTCAAACTTTTCTATCGTCCACGCCAGCAGCATCCGCCCGCCGACTCGCACAAACTGTTTCGGAGTCTCGCCGCCGAAACGTATAGACTTCCCACCCGCCACAATAACCGCCGTCGCCTTCATTTTGTATGAATATACCGCTAACAATTTGGGCTGAAAAGCGGATTCATAAGATCAGCATAGCGTCGCCGTACGAGTAGAATCGATACTGTTGGGCGATTGCCTCCCGATAGGCCCTGAACACTGCCTCGCGCCCTGCCAGCGCCGAGACCAGAACTAACAGCGACGACTTCGGCAGATGGAAATTTGTTACCAACCGGTTCACGACGCAAAATTGGTAGCCGGGCCTTATGTACAAATCAACCGGTCCTTCAAATGGGCAGATCTCTGACCCATTTCGCGGCGCCGACTCAAGCGTCCGCACCGAGGTTGTCCCCACCGCCACAATTCTTCCTCCGCCCCGCTTCACTTCATTCACCCGCTTTGCCGCTTCCGTAGTCACTTCGGCAAATTCCGGGTCTACCCGATGTTTCTCGATGTCGTCGACTTTTATCGGCTTAAACGTCCCCGGTCCGACATGCAGAGTTACTTCGATGATCTTCACACCGCGCTCGCGAATCTGATCAAGCAGCCCTTCTGTAAAATGAAGCCCAGCAGTCGGCGCGGCCACCGCCCCAAGATGCTCATCCCTGGCAAAAACTGTTTGATACCTCTCAGAATCTATCGAGCCGTCCTCCCGTGAAATATAGGGCGGCAGCGGTACATGGCCGAAATCGGCTATGATCTTCTCCCTCGCGCTTTGACTTCCGAAATCCAGCACCCACCGGCCGTTATCAAGATGCTTCAGAAGTGTAGCATGTTGCCGCTCATCGAAAAGAATCTCTTCGCCCTCGTGCAATCGTCGCGACGGGCTCACCAGCGCCTCCCACTGATCACCCGAATTGGTGATCGAAATTTGTCGCACCAGGAATATCTCGATATTGCCGCCCGACTTGCGATGGCCAAACATCCTTGCCTTGAAGACTTTGGTATTGTTGATGACCAAACCGTCGCCCGGGTTGAGAAATTCCAAGAGATTGG
>CAYVWS010000169.1:0-5170 GCA_964455535.1 uncultured Ignavibacteriales bacterium
ACCCGCAGATGACCGATCTGAAAGATCCGTTCACCATGACCGGTATGCGCGAAGGAATCGACCGGGTCGTCAAGGCGCTGTACGAGAATGAGAAAATCATGATCTACGGCGACTACGATGTCGACGGCATCACCGCGACCGCGCTTCTGTACATGGTGCTCAACAAGCTCGGCGCGCAGGTAGATTTCTATCTGCCGAACCGATTAGTCGAAGGGTAAGGGCTCTCTACCGAAGGCATCGACGAGGCCAAAGCGCGCGGCGTGTCGCTCATCGTGACCGTCGACACCGGCATTACTGCGGTCAGCGAAGTCGAGTATGCCCGCTCGCAGGGAATCGAAGTGGTGGTAACCGATCACCACGAACCCTCGAACGCTATTCCGGCTGCCTTTGCAATTATCAATCCGAAACAACCGTCCTGTGATTACGGCGGCGAGTTATCGGGTGTCGGCGTGGCGTACAAGTTCGCGCAGGCCCTCTATCGAGTGCTCAATCAGGACGACCGCGAACTGCATGAACATCTCGATCTGGTGGCGCTCGGAACCTCGGCTGATATCGTCCCTCTGGTCGGCGAAAATCGGGTCTTGACCAAATTCGGCATTCGCCAGATCGGACGCACCACCAAGCCGGGACTCAAGTCGCTGCAATTCGTTTCAGGACTGATGGGAAAAGACATTGGCACCGGGCAGGTCGTGTTCATCTTGGCTCCGCGCATCAACGCGCTCGGACGCTTAGGCGATGCCCGTCAGGCGATCCGACTTCTGTCGACGCGCGACGAAAAACTCGCTCAGCAGATCGCGCGCAAACTCGACGAAGAAAACCGTCGCCGCAAACAAATCGACGAACAAACGCTCGAAGAAGCGCTTGGTCAGATGCGCGAAGTAGTCGATCTCGCCAATGATCACGCCATCGTGCTTTCCGCCGAGGGCTGGCATCAGGGGGTGATCGGTATTGTCGCGTCGCGTTTGGTTGAGCGGTTCCACCTGCCGACGGTCATGATCGCCATCACCGACGGTGAGGGGAAGGGCTCAGCACGATCAATCCCGGGATTTCACCTCTGCGAAGCACTCAAAGACTGCGAAGATTTGCTGATCCGCTACGGCGGCCACAAATACGCCGCAGGTCTTTCGATCACTCCGGATAATATCCCCGAATTCCGCCGCCGATTTATCGACGTGTCGCAAAAGTATTTGTCGTCAGATGACATCGTGCCGAAGCTGTTCATCGATCTTCAAATTGAACTCTCCGAAATCGACGACCAGTTCATGCAGGCCATTGAGTCGTTTTCACCCTTCGGCCCGCAAAACATGCGGCCGATTTTCCTGACGCGAAATTGCGAAGTGCTGGGCCAACCGTACACCGTCGGCAACAATCACCTGAAGATGAAAGTCCGCAAGGGCAATTCGGTCTTCGACGTGATCGGTTTCGGCTTCGGCGACTATGCCCGTCAGATCGCCGACCGCGGCTCGCTGGTTGATCTTGTCTACGCCGTTGAATACAACACGTATAACGGCGTCACCTCGCCGCAGATTCGGCTCCGCGATATCAAGCTGACAGTCGGCGACGGTTCGCCGAGTGTGCGTGCATGAACGCGCTTGATGGTTTCTGGCAGGGCGACATCCGGTCGCTCTCCCGGCTGGTGTCGATTGTCGAAAATCGCGCCGACGGATACCGTGAACTGCTCGGTTCGCTCTATCCGAAGGCGGGGAAGAGCGTGCGCATCGGCATCACCGGTCCGCCCGGATCGGGCAAATCGACGCTCGTCAACGGTCTCGCGCATCTGCTTCTTCGCGACAAGAAGAAAGTCGGAATACTCGCAGTCGATCCGTCGTCGCCCTTTACCGGCGGCGCGCTCTTGGGCGACCGCGTGCGGATGAATGAATTCCCTACCGATGGCAGCATCTATTTCCGTTCGATGGCCACCCGCGGCGCCACTGGCGGATTGTCCGCCGCGTCCGATGATGTCGCCATCGTCTACGATGCGTTTGGATTCGACGTCACCATTATGGAAACAGTAGGCGTGGGACAGGTGGAACTCGACGTGATCGATGCCTGCGATACAGTTGTCGTGGTGATTGTGCCGGAATCGGGGGATGCCGTCCAGACCATGAAAGCCGGGCTTATGGAAATCGCCGATGTCTTTTGTGTGAACAAGTCCGACCGCCCCGGCTCGGAGAGAATTGCCGCCGAGTTGTCGCAGACCCTCGGCCTGCGCAAGAGAATCGACGGCGGTTGGCCCGTCCCGGTGGTCCCGACCGAGGCGACCAACAAGAAAAATCTCGATCTGCTCTACACCCGCATTGGCGAACATCAGTCATTTATCAAATCAAACGGCCAGTTCGAGCGTCACCGCCGCGAACAGCTCAGAAAGAAACTGCTGCACCACCTGCAAAGCCGATTCGAGCGCGAATTTCTGGAATCTCTTGGGACCAAAACGGAATTCGACCGCATCATCGATGACATTATCGCCGGCAAATCCGACCCGTACAAATCCGGCGATGAGCTGTATTCGCGCTTTGCGCGCTGATCCTACTGACAATACTCCGTCGGATCGAGACTGATAAACAGAAAGTCAATCAACCGGGTTATGTCCGAAATATCAACGCCGCCCAGCGGATCGCCGTCGGTATTGGCAGTTTCCATGCACGGCAACGGATCAAGACTGATAAACAGAAAATCTATCAGCTTTGTGATGTCGGAAATGTCGACGCCCTTCGCCGGATCCTGATCGATGTTGCCGGTGCGGCCATCAAGACTGTTCACCCAACAGCAATTTCCACTATTGGCGGGAAAGGTCTGCCAGAAACCGTGATTCGTTTTGTAGCTCGTTGAAGTCCCCGGTCCGATCGCGGTCTGACCAAGCGTTCCGGACACCGCATAATTAGTAGATGTTCCTCGCAGGCCGCCGCCGGATAGTACCTGCCATTTGATCTGCTCGCCGGCGGCGGGTTCTTGTGGATCCGCATGCAGCGGTTCTGCTGAGCATAGTGCGGCCAACAAGAGCCCTAATAATAGTGAGGGGTACGTTTTCATTTTTCAATAATCTCCCTGAGCTTTTCATCAATCGCCGATGGCTTTATTCCCTGAGCTACTTTCTCCAGGTCTTCACGGTATCCGACACCGAACTCCCGACCCTTCCCGTACGATTTGGGACTTACGTATTTTCCGCGCTCGCGTTCGGTCTTGTCGACTTCGACCTGAATCCGTTGTGCGTCGGCATATGGGTCGTGGCGAATTCCAGTTACCTGCCATGAGACTTCGACGTTCGGCTTGTCAGTCTTGATGGAGAACTGATTGCCCGCGATCTTTGATGACACAATCGCTTGCGCAAACTGCCCGATCACCGTGAGTTGATATCGAAAGTCTTTGTTCAGCGCTTCGAACCAGTTGGGCAGTGTGATGGTTGCGCTACCCGACGCATCGGTAATCACATTGCCGTTATAGATGTTCATCATGTCCGGCGACTCGACGAACGAATGCTGGAGGTATTTGTTTTCGGGATCGAGAGGGTGGTCGATCTTGAACGATCCCGCCGTCTTGGATAGTGTTCCAAATATGTCCACATTTCCGCCGAACCCGGCTGCGATTGAATTCGTTCCAAATCCCTGAGCAAAGAGCCCGATCGCACCGGTACCGCTCGCTTCCGCAACCACCGCGGTGGATCCGTTTCCGAACGAAGATGCGTAGAGGCCGAAGCCACTGGGGGCTTCAGAGACCGCCCGAACGCCAAAGGTTTGCCAATCACTGCCGACAGCGTACCCATAAAGCCCATATCTCGCGCCGGTGCTTCCACTTGCCTCACCTCTAGCGCCGATCTTGTCGCCATCGCCACCGGTTGCGCTTCCATAAACGCCATACTTGGTTCCTGTGCCATCCCCTGACGACAATCCGCGCAGACCGGTATATACCTTGTTGCCGCCTTGATTGGAGATGCCCAGAGCTCCGACATACCCACCTTCAAATCGCCCGCCTATACCATAAAAGTCAGCGGAAGTATTCTTCCCGTAAACTGCGACGGCATCAGAGGCCGTCGAACCGGTGTAGACGCTGTGCACTACGTGCGTTGTTGACGATTCATTTGTCGATCCAAAAAAGCCTGCAATTGTATCCGTCGAGACAGCTTCAAGGCGAGCGCGGGGCAAACCTGTGCCAAGTCCCAAATTCCCGCCTGAAGTCAAGATTGCGCCGGGGAAAGATGTCCCCTGCTTAAAGAAGTACATGTCGCCCGGCTGCACTCCCCAGAAAGGGATCCCCGCCGACCCCGCCACCGACGACTCCCAGACAGAATTGGAGCTAGTGTTGGAAATTTCGGTCACAGTAGCTCCAGTGTTTCCGGTTTCAAGCCGTGATACAAAGAGGCCATTGGATTGATCGGAAACATGCAGCGGTCGAGTCGGCGTGGCTGTCCCGATGCCTACAAAGTCGGTTCCGGTGTTCAAGTGGACCGAGGAACCGTCATCTGCCCAGCCGTTGTTGCTAGTCATTGCATAGGGCACTGATGTCAGACGAGACCGCGGACTTATTTCCTGGTCGGCCCCAACTTTGATGCCAAGGTAACGGATCGTGTCGGTGAATATGGTCGGCCCGAACGGTATCGTCGATCCGAGCACAGTCGAGAATATGCCGCCGAGGGTTGTCACCGGTTGGGTTTCAGTCCATAGGGCTGAGCCGCCGGAAGGAACTGAGTAGATTGAGAAAGTGACGGCATAGGTGTTGTCAATCACTGGCGTGCCGCCCGGCGTAGTTAACCGGCCCTGATAGTTGAGCAGATTGGGAGCGGCGGATCGAACGGCGGGAGTGATAGTACTCGCCACGACCAGGCAGGTCAGCGCAAAGTGAAAGCTCCGGAAAGACATATGTCCTCCAAAAGAAAGATGGTTTGTCAGACCAGATGTCGAATTGATCGATTTGTCAGTTTGTTAGCAGGCGTCGCCTGTCTGCTCAATATATGCGATAATCGCCAATTCAGGGCAATTTAATCTTCCATTCAGACCAGCGAGATTCTGACACACTCGGGTAACCGTATACGCCTATTGATGAATTCAATCCATGTTGTATACTATATGTTTAGAGTTCCCGGAAACCGGCTTGCGCCCCTGCACGGGAGTTGGTATAGTTAAGTTTGACATAGAGTTGGAGAAGCCGAAATGTTCTCAAAAAAGTTCCTCGAATC
>CAYVWS010000170.1:0-5133 GCA_964455535.1 uncultured Ignavibacteriales bacterium
GGAGCGCCTTTACCTTTACCCATACGGGTTTCGGCGGGCTTTTTAGTTACCGGCTTATCCGGGAAGACGCGAATCCACATCTTACCGCCGCGTTTCAGGTGGCGGGTCAACGCGACGCGGGCGGCCTCGATCTGGCGATTTGAAAGCCAGCAGGGCTCAAGCGCCTTGAGGCCGTATTCGCCAAAGGCGACGGTCGCGCCGCTGTTGGCCAGCCCGGTCATGCGACCGCGCTGTTGCTTACGAAATTTGGTTCGGTTCGGCTGTAACATATCTCACACTTCCAAGCGTTAGGTCGTATTCCTTACGAGGCCTTTTCGTCTCCACCCGGCTTTTGTCCGCCGCCGTCACCTTGACGCGGCTGCTCGGGGCGACGTCCGCGAGGCGGACGATTGTCATGCTGCGGCATCGGCGGGCCGTCGTGACGACGCACCTGGCCGCGCGGACGCTGGCCGCCGCGCGTGTCACGACCACCGCGACCGCCGCCGGGACCGCCGGGGCGTCCACCGCCACGGGGACCACGTCCGCCGCGATCATCGGGGCGACGACCGCCGCGATCATCACCTTGCTGCTGCTGATCGGCCGGTATCGATGTAATTTCGCCCGGCAGACCGTATTGACCAACTTCGAGAATTTCACCGCGACAGATCCAGACTTTGACGCCGATGCAGCCGTAGGTTGTCACGGCCGTCGAAGTCGCGTAGTCGATGTCGGCGCGGAGGGTGTGAAGCGGCACGCGCCCTTCACGATACTTTTCGGTGCGGGCAATTTCGGCGCCGCCTAAGCGACCGCCGCACTGAATCTTGATTCCCTGTGCGCCCATTTTCATAGTCGCCGCGATGGACTTTTTCATGGCGCGACGGAAGGAGACTCGACCTTCCAATTGACGCGCGACCGAATCAGCCACGAGGCGGGCGTCGAGTTCGGGGCGACGAACTTCGACGATATTGAGCATGATATCTTTCTTGGTCAGCACCTGCAGTTCTTCGCGGAGCTTGTCGACTTCGGCGCCGCGGCGACCGATGACGATCCCGGGGCGCGAGGTCAGAATGTCGACCGTGACTTTCTTGGGCGCGCGCGAAATTTGCACATTTGAGATGCCGGCATTGTCGAGGCGCTTGGTTATGTAGCGCTTGACCAAAATGTCTTCATGGACGAGGTCCGCGAAATTGCGCTGCGGGGCAAACCAGCGGCTGTTCCACGTCTTGATGATGCCGAGGCGCAAGCCAATCGGGTGAGTCTTTTGTCCCAACGTCGTTCTCCTTACGAACTATTCTATCAAGCCGGCTATTTCTTTTTGGTTTTCGCCGTGCTCTTGGTCGTCTTGGTCTTTGCGGCCGTTTTCTTGGCCGGTTTCTTCGTCGTCTTCGCGATGCGCTTCACCGCAGTGTCGGTCGTCGCAGTCGGTTCACCAGCGGCCGTCGACTTGGCGACAGCAGTAGTTGTGCGAGTGGCCGACCTGGTCTCGCCCAGAGTGATAGCGACGTGACTGAACGGCTTTTTGTAGCGGAAGACACGTCCCATCGACTGCATGCGGATGCGCTTGAGCGCCGGGCCGCCGTCGACCGCGATTTCTTTCACATACAAGTCTTCCGCATTCAAGTCCGGCGAGTTCAACCGTTTGTTGTAGATCGCCGAAGCCAGCAGCTTCGCCAGCGGTTGCGCCGCATAGCGCGAAGTGAAATTCAAAATATTGAGTGCTTTTTCAACCGGCTTGCCCTTAATCAGGGCCGCGACCAAACGCATCTTGCGGGCCGGGATGCCCGAGTAATTCAACTGCGCGGTCGGCGCAACTTTCGGGGCGAAATCACCCAGCTTTTTGCCGACCATCGTTTCGTTCACCGAAAAGCGAACGAACTTGCGGCCGTTGAACACGGCAAAGGTGAGGCCGACGAAGTCAGATTTGATGCTGGCATGACGATCGTGAGTGCGGATGACCTTCTTGTCATCGACATCCTTCATCTCAGCTACGGCCTTCAAAAGCCGGTTCTTGTGCGGGCGGGTGTCTTTGTCGCTCATGCCGTGGCCGCGCCTTTCACCGCTGTCGTGCGTTCAACCAATTTGCCGGAGTGACCGCGGAAAGTGCGGGTCGGAGCAAACTCACCCAGCTTGTGGCCAACCATGTTTTCGGTGACATAGATCGGGATGAACTTATTGCCGTTGTGTACGGCAAAGGTATGACCGACAAACTCGGGGCTGATGGTCGAGCGACGCGACCAGGTCTTGATGACCTTTTTGTCGCCGGCCTTGTTCAGTCCTTCGATCTTGCCGAGCAATTTCTCGTCTATGAACGGTCCTTTTTTCAACGAACGGGGCATACCGATTTACTCCAGATCACTTCTTCTTCCGGCGATCTTCAACAAGATGCGCCAGTGATTTTTTCTTCTTACGGGTTTTGAGACCCTTAGTCTTTTTTCCCCAGGGGGTGCAAGGGTGACGACCGCCGGAGCTACGACCTTCGCCACCACCCATCGGGTGATCGACCGGGTTCATGGCCACACCGCGGACTGAACCGCGGAACCCGCGCCAGCGCGATGCGCCGGCTTTACCGAGCACGATATTCTTGTGCTCGATATTGGAAACCTGACCTATCACTGCAAAGCAGGAAAGCGGCACGGTGCGAACTTCGCCCGACGGCATACGCAATGTCGCCTTGTCGTTTTCTTTGGCGACAAGCTGAGCCATCGATCCGGCCGAGCGCACCATCTGGGCGCCTTTGCCGGGGCGGATTTCGATATTGTGCACGTTGGTACCGAGCGGCATTTTCGCAAGCGGCATCGCGTTGCCGACTTTAATGTCAACTTCCGATCCCGACACGATCTGCGTGTTTACCACCATGTCGGCAGGAGCCACGATATAGCGCTTTTCGCCATCGGCATAGTGCAGAAGCGCAATACGAGCCGAACGGTTCGGATCGTATTCGATCGAAGCGACACGAGCCGGAATGTTTTGTTTGTCGCGCTTGAAATCGACGATGCGGTAGAACTGTTTATGTCCACCGCCGCGACTCCAGCAAGTCACACGGCCCTTGTTGTTACGACCGCCGGTGCTCTTCTGGATTTCCAAAAGCGACTTTTCCGGAACACGCGAGGTCAACTCGTCGAATGCGGGTACAGTACGGAACCGCAGCGACGGTGTTACCGGACGATATTTTTTCATTGCCATAGGTCTACTCTACCCGTCACACGTTTTCGAATGCGGCGATCGACTGGGCCTTTTTCAGGCGGACGATTGCCTTTTTCCAGGTACCGGACTTTCCTTCGAACCGTCCCATACGGCGAAGCTTCCCCGGCACGACCATCGTGCGGATCGAATCGACTTTCACTTTGAAGGCCTTTTCGACCGCCATCTTGATCTGATATTTATTGGCGCGCTTATCGACTTCAAACACATACTCGTTATTGTTCTGTTTGAGGGCGGTAGTGCGCTCGGTAATGATATGCGATTTGATAATCATCCGTGCATCGGCAATCATGCGAACACCTCTTCGATCTTGGCCAATCCGGCCTTGGTCACCAGCAGGACATCGCTGTTGAGCACCTCGTAGCCGTTCATCAGAGCGGCGCGACGATACTCGGTCTTCGGCAGGTTGCGGCACGACATTTCGAGCTTTTCGTTGCGGCCTTCATCGAGAATCAGGCACTTGCGGCCTTTGACATCGAGACTTGAGAGCACGCCGACCATCGACTTGGTCTTGATTTCCGCAAGCGTGATCTGATCGACGACCTTGATCGCGTTGTTGCGGGCTTTCGCCGACAACACCGACTGAATCGCCAAACGCTTCATCGCCTTGGGGAACTTGTACCCGTGGTCGCGCGGCTGCGGGCCGAAGATCGTACCGCCGCCACGTTTCAGAGGCGAACGAATCGTACCCATACGGGCCTGTCCGGTGCCTTTTTGCTTAAACGGCTTTTTGCCGCCGCCGGAAACTTCTTTGCGGGTTTTGGTCAGAGCGGTTCCCTGACGCTGACGCGCGAGATAGTTCACCACGTACTGGTGCACCACCGACTCGTTCGGCTCGATGCCGAAGATCGCGTCGCTCAGTTCCACCGAACCAATTTCACCGCCGGTCTGATTGTATACTTTAACCTTCATGGTCGCCATCCGTTACAGCACCCGGTTGGAATTCCGGATTTTGACAAGCGCACCGCGATGACCGGGGACTGAACCCTTGACGAGCATCAGGTTTTCGCTGTCGATGATTTTGACGATTTCGAGATTGAGAACCGTCACATTGTCTTTACCCATCTTGCCGGCCATACGCATACCCTTGAACACGCGCGACGGGTACGACGACTGACCGAGTGATCCGGGGGCGCGCATACGGTCAGACTGACCATGCGTGACCGGACCGCCGCCGAAATTGTGGCGCTTTACCACACCGGCAAACCCAAGGCCGCGCGATACGCCGAGAACATCCACGCGCTCGCCTTCCTTGAAGAGCGTTACTTTCAATTCCGCGCCGACTTCGAGTTCGGCTTCGTCGTAGCGCAGTTCGCGCACATGGCGAAGCGGTTCGAGACCGGCCTTGGCGAAATGACCGATGGTCGGCTTGTCGACCAGCTTCTTGCGAAGCGTGCCGTACCCGACTTGATACGCGGTGTAGCCGTGCTTGTCGGCGGTGCGCTTGGCAACCACCGAGCATGGGCCGGCTTCGATCACCGTCACGGGAACCATCTCCCCGTTCGGTTTGAAGACGCGGGTCATGCCAATTTTCTTTCCGAGTATTTCTTTCATAGCTCGCGTCGTTTCGTCAGGTTTTGATTTCCACATCAACGCCGGCCGGCAGATCGAGCTTCATGAGCGCGTCGACGGTCTGCGGAGTTGAATCGTAAATATCGATCAAACGCTTGTGCACGCGGGTCTCGAACTGTTCACGCGACTTTTTGTCGACGTGGGGCGAGCGCAGCACGGTGTAGATCGTCTTCTTAGTCGGAAGCGGGATCGGGCCGACCAGGCGCGCGCCGGTGCGAACGACCGTGCGGGCGATTTCCTTGGTCGAACGATCGAGCGCAAAGTGATCGTACGCTTTGAGCCGAATCCGTATTTTCTGGACGTCCATACAAATATCTCGTTTCTGTTATTCCATAACTTCGGCGATGACACCGGCGCCGACCGTGCGGCCGCCCTCGCGTA
>CAYVWS010000171.1:0-5072 GCA_964455535.1 uncultured Ignavibacteriales bacterium
ATTCCCGAGCGCTCGCACTTCGGTGCCGATTGACGTAAGATACGCACTGAATTCGTCGATCACTTTCTTCGACCCTTCGCGCCAGTTGTCGAACATTTTGTCAAATCCGGCGCCATGGCAGGTCACGCACGACGCTCGCTGGGCCTCTTTGCGCTCCTGCAGGGCCAACGGCTCGCCTTGCGGCGTGATATGGGTGTGGCAGCCGGTGCAGCTGACCTGCGCGGCAAACATCGGGCTGGGCATGTCCAGAGTGTCTTTGCCGCCGATGCCCATATATAGTTGCTTCGGACGGTTGTGCTGGCGCAAGTGGCAGTTCTCGCATTTGATATCAAGCGCGCTGACCATCTCGTAGTTGCCGTGGGAGATGTCGGAGTGACAGCTGTAGCAGTCGATGCCGTTGGTCGTCACATGAATCTGGTGCAGTTCTTCGCGGGTGTGCTCATTGCGAGAGCGCTCGACATGGCAGGAATAACAGCGGGCTTCGGGCACGGCGCCGTCGCCTTTGACAATCGACGTGTGGCACTGCTTGCACTCGACTTTGAGTTTCAGATACGGGCCGTGATCGAAGGCAAAGCCGGCGTGCATAACCGTGTCCTTGGGCATCCCGTGGCAGGCGTCGCATCCGGTGATCGCTTCGCCCTGTCCCGCGTCTTTGAAGTGGCAAACAAAGCAACTCTTCTCGTTTACTGCCATGTGCTGAGGAGTAATTTCCTGATCATACTGCACGATTTGATTGTGGCAAGATGTACACCGTAGTTCCTCGCCACGCAGTACTTTTCCGAGGTGAACGGTGTGGTCGAAAATGATCCCCTTCTTGAACGTCGACTTTCCTTCAAGCAGCCGCACTTCGTGGCAGCCGGACGCAAGGCAGTTCTTGTCCTGCACATTCGCTTTCGGGCGCGGATTGTAGGTCCCTGACCAATACTTGAGAGCCGACAAGGTCAGAGCGGCCACGCCGTAATCATGGCATTTCACACAGGTGACATCGCTGTGCGATGAGGCCTGCCAGTGACGCACGTACGGTTCCATATAGTGGCATGACTGACAGAAACTCGCCCGGTGCGTTTGCCATTTGAGGATCAATCCAACTACCAGCAGAGCGGCAACGACCACCGAGAAAGTGATGAAGAGGGTTCGTTTGTGCTCTACGAATGTCCGGCCGAGGTCTTTGATAAAGAGAATCACTTGCCACCATCCTTGGATTTTGACGAATCGGCGTCAGATTCTTCGGCCAGCTTCTCGCGCTCGGCATTGATGATCTCGGCATACTCAAGCGGATGGTGGTGCTTCATCTGGCTTTCGGAAAGCTTTCCGTGCCACCAGACCCAGCTCATGGGGAAGACGTCCGGGTTGAAATGCACGTTGTAGAAATGCCAGACGATAATTGCCAATGTCGCCAGTAGTCCTTCATCGGAGTGGGCCTCGCGGGCGATATCGAAGATCTCTTTGGGGAAGTTCTCCTTGAACCAGAGAATGAGCCCCGACCCAATCATGATCACCATGCCCCAGTAGACTGCCCAGTAGTCGAATTTTTCGATAAATGAGAACCGGCCGAATTTGGGTCCCGAAGCCCGCCTGCCCAGAAAGAACATGATCGTCTGGAAACCGTCCTTGGCATCCTGCAGGCGCGGAATCATCAGGAAGAAGTCCCGACGCCCAATGCGCGACACGATGATATAGCCCAGATGCCAGGCGCCGACAATAATCAGCCCGACTGCGGCAATCCGGTGTACCAGCGTCGAATTCTGAATGCCGCCGAAAATATTCAGAATGATGAATTTGGAAATTCCGAACGACGGAAACTTGAGCGGGATACCGGTGATGATCAAGAGGATCACGCTCAAAAACATGAGCATGTGCTGCGAGCGGAAGTTTCTGCCGAACCGTTCGAACATCCGTTCGCCGGCCTCGGTCACGGGCAGCTTTTCTTTTTTCTTTGAGAATCGGGTGACCGCTTCGGAGAAGGCGACATTCGCCTCAAATTCGATCCTGTCGGCAACCTGCGACGAAAATTTCGTCAGCTCTTCGTGAGGCGTTTCGCTGTCGATAAGCGGGCGCGCGCTTTGTACCACCTGCTCGCCGATCTGTTCGGCGAGAGCGCGGCGCCTGGCTTGGGTTTCTTTGGCACGATCATCCATATCGTCAGTGCGCCTTCTGCGAGGCCTTGGCGCGTCGCATCAAATCGAGAACGATGAAGACGAACAGTCCGGCCAATGTCCCGAGCGTCAGCACGGTGAAAAACTTTGTAATGTAGTACACTAGTCCGGATTCTTTATTCTCAGGGTCGACATGAATCTTGCCTGACGCAAACTGCGGTGTGGCTTCGGGGTGGCATTCGGCTTTGCCGCAGGTCGCGACAATGTTTGCCGGATTTATCGAAGACTTCGGGTCATTGGCCGGCAGGATGTCGTGATTGCCGTGACACGAAGCGCAGTTGGCGACGGTCATGTTTTGCATCTTCTGCGCGATGCCGTGGAACGAATGTTCGAATGTCTCGGTGCGGTCGGTCCTGATGCCGTACTTGGCGACCACTCCTACCGGTCCGTGACAATTTCCGCAGGTGTTGGCAACGTGACCGGCCGCCACCGTCGACGAGGTATCGCTCGGTCGCCGGATATTGTGCTCACCGTGACATGAAGAACAATCAGGGGCGTCGAGATTTCCTTTGGACAGCGCCTGACCGTGAATCGACTGTTCATACTTGGAGTAGACGTCGATATGACAGCGACCACAGGTTTTCGGGCGATTGAGCTTGTTGATGCGGGAGTTTGCTGAGTCGGGCCCGAGGATGTCGTGGGTGCCGTGACAGTCCTGACAAACCGGCGCTTTCGAATTTCCGGCCAGCACTTCCATGCCGTGCACCGAGTGTTCGTACTGATCGTACAATTCCCCTTGCGGCGCGCCGGCCGGATTTCCCGAATAGTGGCAGCGGCGACAATTGACCGCTTTGACCTCTTTGTGCGGGATCGCCACCACATCGACGTGACAATCGACACAGGCCCGTTTGCCATGAGCTGAATGGATCAGAAGCGTGGTATCGACAAAGAGACTGACTTTTCGCCCTGTCTCTTCGGTGCGGAACAGATCATGCCGTCCGTGGCAGACCAAGCACTTCTCTTCGGCCTGCGCTATGGTAGTGAGGCCAAGCAGAAAGCCAATCAGTAGTATGTATCGTTTAAACCGCTTCACTATCGTCCCGACATATCCGTGCGTTTCACGCGTCGTTTGTATTCAAGAATCCGGTAACCCACAAATCCCAGTATCAGCGCCGAAATAAACCAGATATAGAATTTCCGCACAACAAATTCTCCGCCCGATGACGGGTCGGTCGCCGAGGTATGTACCGAGGCCTTGGCGAAATCAGGCGGAAGGTCCTTGTGGCACTGTCCGCAAGTCGACTCGATATTGGCGGCGTTGATCATCGAGCGGGAGTCTGACTGCGGATAAATATTGTGCACACCGTGGCACGACGCACAATTGGCTACTCTGGTGTCGCCCAATTCTCCGGCGGCGCCGTGGAACGATTCAGAGAAAGTCGCGATCCGATCGGGTTTCAAGCCATACTTGGCGACAATTTTTCCCGAAGCGTGGCAGTCCGAACATGTCTTGGCGACATGCCCGGTTGAGACGCGCGACGACGTATCGGATGGCGCTTTGATGTCATGCTCACCGTGGCAGGTGGTGCAGGTCGGGGACTCAAGAACGCCTTGCGCTAAAGCCGTGCCGTGCACCGAACCCTCATAGGTCTGTTCTATTTCGTGATGACACTTGCCGCACGTTTGCGAAATGTGCGTTTTGTAGATCGGGCTTTCGGGCTGATCGGAGGGGAGGAACGAGTGCGAACCGTGGCAGTCGACACACGCCGGCGCATTCTCGTTTCCTTTGACCAGTAGAGCGTAGCCGTGAATCGAATTCTCGTACGCCTTGATCATTGCCGGTTTGGGGAGTTTCTCGACACCGTCGGTGACTTTGGTGCTTTCGTGGCACCTGATGCAGATCTTGACCGAGTTGGCGTGGTTGGTCGGCGACGTGGTATCGGCCACCGCCTTGATGGCATGGTCGCCGTGGCAGATCACACAGGTCGGGAGGTTCTCGATTCCCGCCTCGCGCCCCTTCACATGCGGCGATTGGCTGTACCCCTCGGCTTCTTTTTGGTGGCACCGGGCACAGTAGACGACTCGATTGCCTTTGTGCGGGACTTTCGGA
Source organism: uncultured Ignavibacteriales bacterium (assembly GCA_964455535.1). Lineage (GTDB taxonomy): Bacteria > Zixibacteria > MSB-5A5 > GN15 > FEB-12 > JACRAV01. The sequence continues at coordinate 4,207 of CAYVWS010000171.1, forward strand.
TCGATCGTGTGGCAGTCGGTGCAGGTGATACTGCCGTGGACCGAGGCGGCGACCGCTTCGGCCGACACAACCTGCGCATTGGGATTTCCTTTGTGTGCGGCGGCGCTATGGCAGCCAAGACAGGCAGAATCCGGCGACTGTCCCAACACAGTTCCGGTGCTGAGAGATATGGCGGCGATGAGTATCCCGATTTTCATCTTACCTACTCCCATTCAAGAGATTTTTTTCACAAACACCCCTGAATATATCGGAATAGTCGACAGGGGCAATAGAAATTGAACAGTTCATATTGGTCAATTCTATACCCACGTGTAGAGATTAGTGTGTGAAGAATGTTCGCTCCTCTGTTCCGGACGTGGACATGCGTCCCTGCACACTGTAGCTTGCCGGAAAACGCAAACGTCTGAGCGAGAAACAATGTCAAACATGTGGCCCAATCAACTCCCCGTCGCCATCACCGTCACCGATGCTGACGGGATCATCACCGAAATGAACGACGCCTCCGCGGCGGTCTTTGCTGCCGACGGCGGCAAGCAGCTCATCGGCACCAATGTGCTCGACTGCCACCCGGAACCGTCGCGCACCAAACTCGCCGCCATGTACCAAGAGCGACAGCCCAATCACTACACGATCACCAAGAACGGTCGACGGAAAATCATCCACCAAATGCCGCTGTTCGATGGGGATGTCTTTCGCGGATATATCGAAATCTCCATCCCGATTCCGGACGAATTGCCACATTTCAATCGAGACAAGTAGGTCGGGTTCCGAAGTCCCGCGTATGCGGGACGAGAAACCCGACAAACTTCGTAGGTAACTGTGTCTGGTTTAACGTGGCGGCATGCGTCCTCGCGTGACGCGCGCCG
>CAYVWS010000172.1:0-5058 GCA_964455535.1 uncultured Ignavibacteriales bacterium
ACCGGCGGTACTAACCGTGTAATGATGTTTGGTGTTGACGGTCGCTTTGGAGTCGGGGTTCCGGCCGCTCCGGTGAAACCGTTTGCGTTGGCTGGTATCGGAATGGCCAAAGTTGATTTCACTGAATTCTCAGGTGACGCATTGGCCACGAGCTTGAATGCCGGCGCTCCGGATGCACAGACAAAGATGTATTGGAACATTGGCGCCGGAATCGAGCTGAAGGGCTCGCCGATGTTTGCCTTCTTCGCGCAGATACGGTCTGTAAGCATCGCCACCGACGGTGAACCCGAAAAGTTTATCCCGTTCACCCTGGGACTTCGATTCTTCTAATCAATTGAATCTCAACGCGTTTCGCTTGCAAGCCCGGCCCACGCCGGGCTTCTTTTTTGGGGCGGGGTGGCGCAAGATGCGAATCGTTCGTATAATAACCGCCCCATGTGGACATCTATGATCATCAAGACAGCTCGGCTATTGCTGCGGCACACACTGTTTGTAATCGCGGCTGGATTCTGCCTGGCTGGGGTCTCTGCGGCACAAGAGCCCGTTGCGGCAGGTAAGGTATCGTATTTTTTGGGAGCCGGTGGTTCGGTTACTTTCGGGCCGCTGTACGACCGGGCGCGATTCGGCACTCACGGTTCATTTGGCGCGGCGGTCACGCTGGCGCCGGGAATCACCGAGGCCTTTGAATTGGTTGGCTCGGCGACGGGGTCATTCTTCCCGAATGATGGAAAAGTCGGCGGTGATTTCCTGATTGCCAACGGTGGTTTGGAGTTCCGGCTGGTAGCCAATCTCGACAAGAATACTCACTACTTTTTCGGACTCGGCGGCGGTGTTTCGCGCGTGCGTGAGAAATTCTTCAAGTCGCGCATTACCGGAAAGACTATCGATGGCTTTGTCGAATGGGGACCGTACTTTGCGCCGGGATTCGGTTTTGACACGCCGCTGGCGGGCAAGTTTAGATTTTTGACCCAAATCCACTACGTAACGATTTTCGGCAACGAAATCGGCAATTACCGGTATCTGCAGTTGATTGCCGGTGTGCGGCTCTGATAACAATAGTTCAAGAATATTTCATCAAGTAGATCGCGGACGATTAGAACGACGAGAAGATGGATCCCAGCTTTTGCTGGGATGACGGATTCTGGCGGACAATAAGTCCTTCGACTACTTTCCAGTCGCCGGTTTCTTGGCCGGCAGGCGCTTGACCATCTTGGCGTAGCGGTCTTTCCCGAGCGCCAGACCGTTCGGAAGCGGCTTCATGCCGTCGATTTCTTTGGTGGCATTGGCGATGCGCTCGGCGGTTTCCGGGTGCGACGATGACATCGATTCGAAAATATTCCCCGATCCTCCGCCGCCCAGTTTGGCCAGTTTTTCAAACATCGTCACCGCGCCCTGCGGATTGTACCCGGCTTTGATCATATACTGGATGCCGTAGTTGTCGGCCTCACGCTCGGCATCACGGGAATACCCGGCAAACGCCAATCCCATCCCGACGCCGATGGCCGCCTGAAGCGCTTTGGAATCTGACTTGCCTAAGATCAGCTCGTAGGCCATCGATGCACCCAGTGCCGCCTGCAGGCGTTTGGCGCCGTGACGCGCGACGACGTGCGAAATTTCGTGTGACATCACTGCCGCCATCTCCGCCTCGTTCTCCATTTCGCGAAGCAGTCCGGTATAGAAGTAAACATACCCGCCCGGCGCGGCAAAGGCGTTGATCTGGTCGCTTTCGATCACGGTAAAATGATATTCGATGTCCTGACGGTCGCAGACTCTGACAACTTTGGTGCCGACTTCGGCCAGATACGATTGCCATTCAGGATCGGCGAGTTTCTTTTCAGTCGAGTCGACCTGAAGGGCCATCCCCTGCCCGATAGAGACTTCCTGTGCAACCGGAATGATGACAAACGATTTTTGTCCGCCCGGTCCGGTGGCGACACATGAGAGCATCAGAAACGAAAGGGCGAGCGTGGTTATGCGGGCGAGTTTCATTGAAATCCTCACAATTTGGTTTTGTCGGCCAGGTCGCCGATGATCGGCAGGCGCATCGATTTGCCCTGCATGGCGAAGTAGATCCCGGCGGCAGCCAGCGCGATCGCGCCGACCAGAATCGCCTTGAAGACAAAGTCTGAAATCTTTTCGACCAGCAACAGGGCGGCAACCAATTCGATCAGGAACAGGATAGTCCCCTGCCGGGCGTGAAACAGGGCGTCTTTGTTTTCGCGCATGTTCAAAAGCGGGATAAAGCAGAGAAACGGAATATAGGCAAGGAGCGCCCCCAGACGGCTTTCGTCGGAGGCGAGTTCGTCACGGGGCGGTTCATCGCTCAACTTCGGCGCGACGGCCTCAGAAACTGGGGCGGCCTGTTCGCCGGTCTGCGGTTCTTCTTCGGGGAAAAATGAATCTGCCATAGTGCTCCTGCAACGGGCGTTTGGTCAAATCGGCCAGATCATCTCGGCATGCGGTTCGGGAATCGTCAGCGCGATCGGCTCATCCTCGGGCCACTGCTCGACACTGTTCCCCTGCTCGTACACACCGACCGTGATGCCAAGGGCGCCAAATCCACTCGGCCAAAGCGCAACACGCGGCATCGCGATCTCGACAACTTCGCCGAAGCTGACACGGAGTGCGTCGATACGTGCCGCCGGATCGTTTACAACCGGGATGTCGATCTTTTCGGCGCCGTGAAAGGTCACCACACACTCGCCTTTCCTCACTGATTCTACCTCGGCGCGACCGACAAAGTCAAGGCGAATGTAGACGTTTTGGCGGTCATGGCCGAAATAGATACCGCTCAATTTCTGATCCATACGGTGCATCGCGCCACCTGCTTTGAGGCAGTCGAAGTATCCGGCGCCGGTCCATTCGTAGAAGTGGGTGACGCGGCCGTCGATTTCGGGTGTGATCATCTGATCGGGCAAGTGGACAAACGACGACAACTGACGTTCGAAGATCGGGCGGGAAAATTCCGGGGGTGGTTGAAGTCCGATCTGTTCATAGACAGCGCTTAGATGGCGACGATAGGTGTGGTCGAATTGATCGCGATACTGCGAACGGTGCTCGTCGCCGTACCACCAATTCCAGTCGGAGCCCTCGGCGACATAAATTTTTTCCCAAGCGGCGTGAATTCGATCACGGTCGAATTCGGGATTCATCCGCTCGAACTCAACAAGCGCGTTACGGGCCTTCGACAGCAGATCCCAGGCGGCGTTGTCTTCGTCGTGACCGATCCAAATGCCGAAGGAATGGTTGATCCAGGAACCGGCATAGAGGCGCGGCAAATCTCGGGGTTCGATCTGGTCCACGGCCTCGCTCATAGTGACAGTTTTGATGAGCGGATTGGTTGTGAGTGCGGAATACAAGCGCGTCAGGAACTCAGCGCCGTCATCGGGGAAATATTCCCAGGCATTTTCGCCGTCGAGAATGACCGGCACGACAACCCGGTCGAGCTGGTTGGACAGCAAGTTGCGGAGGTTGAGAATTTGCGCAACGAAATCACTGACCGCCCGCTCGGCATCCCATCCGGAATAGACAAAGCCGATCCGGTCAGAGAGGGCGTGATCGCGGAACAGCAGATGCGCGCCGTGGGGAGACTTGTACACGGTGTGCAAGGGATGGGTGTTGCGGTCAAGGCCGGATTTGGCCAGCGAATGAAAGAGGATTTCTTCATCGGTGGCCAGCCACGACAAGCCGTGACGCGCGGCAATTTCTAAAACCTGCTCCGACACCGATCCTTCGGAAGGCCACATGCCTTTCATCGGCGCACCGAACAGATGGTGATATTTCTCGATGGAGCGAACAATCTGTTTTTCGGCGTCTTCGGGATGAGCGAAACGCTGCTTGGGAAGTTTGAGCGACGGCAGCGCTTCGTGGGCGATATCGGTATCGCACAGAAGCGGCAGGATCGGGTGATAATAAGGCGTAAACGACACCTCTATCTTCCCTTCCTGCATCAACTGGCGGTAGACCGGTACGATGCGCCCGATTAGTTTGATCTGCCAGTCGAGAAACGACTGTTTCTCTTCTTCGGAGAAGTGGCGTTCCTTCACGATGAGATTGCGAATGATCGATTCATCGTGGAAGATCGGATCGACCCAGGAGAGATTCGACCAAACCTGCAAATCCCGAATTTCGGAGGAAGAAAACAACGAGGCCAGGCGGGCGCCGCTTCCACCGTTCTTTGCTTTGGCGAAGAGCTGTCGGTATCGCGGGAAGGCATTGATCATGTGCGTCGGATTGCCCGCGAAGAACGACTCTAAGATTTCTACTTTGGCCGAATGCGGGAGCGAATCGGCCGACATCCGTGAAAGTTCGAGGTGGCGATCGGTGGCACCGTTGGTATAGGCCTCAAGCTGATCGAGCAATGACGGAACTAGATTGAAGGTAAGTCGCAGCGAATCAAACGCGCCGGCCCGCAGCGGCATGTCGAGGTAATCTTTGAGGGCGTGCAAGCGCACCCAGGGCATTGAGAGGCGATTACCGCCGGGTTCCCGATAGTCGGGCTGATGCATGTGCCACAGAATGGCAACCCGGATAGGCGACAGGTGGTTCACCGTACCTCCGGAAAAACGAGCTTATCGAGAGGTTGAGGTCTTCTCGGCGACCATCATTTCGGCGCGATAGACCTTGCCGGAACCCTTGAATTGCTGCTTCAGTTCAGCGAGCTGTGCTTTGGCTTTTTCGAAGTCACCGCCCTCGATAAACGCGCGCACGGCGTTGATCTGGAAGTCTTCGTCCTGAGGTCCGCCGGGGAACTCTTTGGATGCCTCAAGAAATTTGGCCGCAGCTTCAGTGTACTTTGCCTCGCCTTCAAGACATCCGGCCAGCCCTGCAATCGCGGCGGCGCGTTTTAGTTTGTCGCCGGTGGAACGGCCGAGATAGTTTTCAAACTGCTTGCGCGCTTCGGCGTAGTTCTGGGTCTCGAAGTTTGCCTTGCCGAGCATAAAGGTAGCTTCATCGGCGACTTCGCCGGAATAGTCAGAAGCAATCTGGCCGAAGGAAAGCAACGCCACCTGGGTATTATTGTTATGATAATCCACCAGGGCCTTGGACAGTTTTTCA
>CAYVWS010000173.1:0-5031 GCA_964455535.1 uncultured Ignavibacteriales bacterium
GTCATCCAGAATCCAGCTTCGTCCCTTGTCCCACGATTGAAAGAGACGGTAGCCAAGGCGTTCGAGAAACCAGCCCCAAAACTTTTCAGAGTTGGCGAGGTTGCTGACGTAAATTTCGACGTGATGAAGGCCGGGCATTAGATTTCCCATGTGGGTCGGGTTGACCAGGTACCGCTTGCGGTACGCGGACTTCCCGACATTTTTGTCTGATGTACTTAGGGCGATGTCGGGTAGTCACATCGTATCGTCTTCGACGATCCGATTCGCCAACCCGACCTACTAAAAAAAAACGGCCGGGCAAAAGCGCCCGACCGCACAAATATCAGTGCCCGGTGAATTTCGGGGAGCGTTTTTCGGAGAAGGCCTCGATGCCTTCGTTTTTGTCGCCGGTGCCGCACATCATGCCGAAGTTGGCTTTCTCAAGATCGCAGCCGATGGTCAGGGCAACGTCGAGACCGCGATTGACACACTCTTTCGCCGCCGAAATCGCAAGCGGGCCTTTGGAGCAGATCAGTTTCGCAATTTCGAGCGCTTTGGTCATGAGTTGGTCGGGTGGGCAGACTTCGTCGACTAAGCCGATGCGATGCGCTTCCTGCGCGGTGATGATCTCGCCAGTCAGGATCATCTGCATTGCTTTGCCGCGACCGACCAGACGAGGCAAACGCTGAGTGCCGCCGTAACCGGGAATAATTCCCAGATTGACTTCGGGCTGGCCGAGTTTGGCTTTTTCAGACGCAAGACGAATGTCGCACGACATTGCCAGTTCGCATCCGCCGCCCAGCGCAAAGCCGTTGATCGCGGCGATGACCGGTTTGGGGAAGTTCTGGATAGTCTTCATGAGATACAGACCGCGGGCGGAGAAATCGGTGCCAGTGCGGACATCGAGTTCGCCGATTTCCGGAATATCAGCCCCCGCCACAAACGACTTTTCGCCGGCGCCGGTTAGGATCACACAGCCGACTTTGTTGTCCGACCAGTGGTAGGAAAACAACTGCTGGAGTTCGGCGATCGTTTCTTTGTTGATGGCGTTGAGCGCGCGCTCGCGGTTGATTTTGACAATCAGGACAGCGTCCTGCTGTTCGATCAAGAGGTTTTTGTATTCAGTCATAGCGTATTCCTTTGCGAATCATTTTGCGGAGTAATCATAAAAGCCGCGGCCGGACTTTTTGCCCATATACCCGGCGTTGACCATGCGCCTCAGAAGCGGCGGGGCAGCGTAGTGCGAATCTTTGAATTCGGCGAACATGATGTCGGCGATATACAAGATCGTATCGGTGCCGATGAAATCAGTCAGCGCCAGGGGGCCCATCGGGTGGCCGCACCCGAGCATCATGGCGTTGTCGATGTCTTCGCGTGTCGCCAAGCCGCGTTCAAGCTGACGAATGGCATCGAGCAGATAGGGCACCAACAGCACATTGACGATAAATCCCGGCGAATCTTTGGCTGTCACGCAAGTCTTGCCGAGCGACTGCGCGAATTCGAATGCGGCTTTGAACGTAGCGTCGTTGGTGTCGATAGTGCGGACAACTTCGCAGAGTTTCATCACCGGCACAGGATTGAAGAAGTGCAGGCCGACAAACTGGGCGCGGCGTTTGGTGACCGAGGCCATGTCGCCAATCGAAAGCGACGATGTATTCGACGCGAAAATCGCTTCGGGTTTGCAGAGCGAGTCGAGCTTTTTGTAGACTTCCTTCTTAATGTCGAGATTTTCGACCACCGCTTCGCAGATGATGTCGCAGTCAGCGAGATCGTTAAGCGACGTTGTGCCCTTGATATTTCCGAGAATCTTATCTTTTGTCGCCTGATCTGATTTGCCTTTTTCGATCGCTTTATCAAGCGATTTGGTGATGTATTTCAGGCCGGTTTGCACAGCGGCATCGGTGACTTCGCACGCGACCACGCTGTAGCCAGCGGCGGCGGCGACCTGTCCGATACCTGAGCCCATTTGCCCGAATCCAATAATGCCAACTTTTTTGATCATGTGTTCTCCGTGAATCTATCTTTCCATACCAACGTAACGTACCATTTTGAGTCCGGCGATTGCCTGCGTGGTGCCGAGCAGTTCGAAACCCGCTTTGAGATAACAACCCAGTGCTTCTTCGTTTTCGCCGGTGAGAAATATCAGCACTTTGTGAACGCCCTGCCGCTCGGCGGCGCGTTCGTAGAGTAATTTCAGCATGTGGGTACCGTAACCGGACGAGCGCTTGAACGGATCGACCAGTAAGTGGGTGATTTCGACCGCCAATTCGGCGGGGCGGGCCCAGAGTTCACCGTAAGCGACCGGTTTGCGGTCGACCGTGAGCAAGAAGGGCGTAACACCCTCGCGCTGCCAGGAGTCGATGATGTCTTCAGGGGGAGGAAAATCGGTGCGTCCTCGCGCGACATTGGCAAATGTTTCTTCGGAGTCGATCCAGGAGCGGACTACAGAAGAAAAGTCGGGGGTGTAGGGGATAAGGTCGGCTTTGACTTTGGTCGGCTCGGACATAACAATTCCTGTTTCGGTTTAGGCGGGGAATATAGGGTGCCGGAGAGGTGAGAGCAATCGGGGTTTTCTCACTGTCCCTGAAAGAAGACGGCGGGTTCAAAGACGAACCCGCCCTACGCCTGCAGCCGCGAGGTTTGCCTCGATTCGGTGGGGTTGATTTCGATCTCTGTAGAGGGTATCTTTGACGCCATTAGTCGATGTTTAACCAATTCAAGGAGACGATGTGATAGATTTTTCATATACCGAAAGCCAGTTGGCGGTGCGCGATATGGCGCGCGATGTGGCGAGCCGGGTGATCATTCCGAGCATCACCGAATTCGATCGAGCGCAGAAACTAAATCCCGAACTTTTGCCGGCGATGAAGAAAGCGAATTTGCTTGGATTCTGTATCCCGGAGCAATACGGCGGATTGGGAATGGATTACATCTCGCTTGGGTTGGCGTGCGAGGAAATGGAATACGGCGATACGTCGGCGCGCGTGATTTTGTCAGTGCATATCGGATTATTTTCGTTGCCGGTGCTGACCTGGGCAAATGAAGCACAAAAGCAGAAATATCTCGTGCCGGCGGCTAAAGGCGACAAGATTGCGACCTTTGGATTGACTGAACCGGCGGCGGGATCGGATGCGGTGGGAATTCAGACGACAGCCATCAAGCAGGGCGATCACTATGTGCTAAACGGCGAAAAAATGTGGATTTCGCTGGCGGCGGTGGCCGATTACTTTTTGGTATTCGCGTGGACTGATCTTGAGAAGAAGAAAGCGCGCGATCATAGCGGTTTGTCGGCATTTATCGTCGAAAGCAAGTGGGCGGGGGTAAGTACTGGCACACTGCATGGCAAGCTCGGTGTGCGGGCAGGTAGCACCGGGTATATAGCATTCTCGGACGTCAAAGTTCCGGCGGAGAACCTGGTGTACAAAGAGGGCGCCGGATTCAAGATCGCGATGTTCTGTCTCGATCAGGGAAGATACACCGTCGCGGCGGGATCGTGCGGTTTGATCAAAGCGTGCCGCGACGCCAGCGCGAATTACGCGCATCAGCGTCACACATTCGAAAAGGAAATCGGCGAGCACCAGTTGGTGAAGCAGATGATCGCCAATATGGAAGCGGCGTACGAATACTCTACCGCGCTCTGGCAGAAAGCCGGTTGGCTGAAAAATCAGGGAAAGCGCTCAACGCGAGAGACCTCGCTGGCCAAGTGGATCGCCTGTCGCGAGGCGGAAGCGGCGGCCGCGAATGCGGTTCAGGTTTTCGGAGCGTACGGATTTTCAGATGAGTATCCGGTCGAACGGTTCTATCGTAATTCGAAGGGCGCGTCGATTTACGAAGGCACGCGCGAAATTCATACGCTCATGCAGGCGGATTATGTGCTTGGGTATCGCAAGGATCGCCCGATCGAGCACGATCTGCCGGTGGTGGAGCAGGGGTAGAGAGAGCGGAATGGCTAGTGTGTCGGTGCTTAGAGCATTTGCTTGTTGCGCCGTGATGCTGACGTTGTCATGTAGCTCAAGTGACTATGATTTTTCCGCGACGCACAGATTCGGAACAATTGAAGTAACGATTGGACTGAAATCGGTCTCTGTTTTCGCCGAATACAAGCGATTCGCGATTATTAGGTTCGCCGGCAGAGATTCATCCGTCATTGAACTGTTTGAGGATACCGGTGGGTACTCAAGCGTAGACGTAGAACAGGACAGCTGCTGCATTTTCCTTCGAACTCCGCCGGGAAATGATGCCGTGAGAATTGATGCGACAGAAGCTACGTTGCAAATAGTACCCGCGGCTTCGATTCGAGCTGACGCGAAATCTCTCGGGCAATTCAATTTTGAAGAAAAGAGCGGTGGGGAGTATCGATACTTCCCGGCCAATCGGTAGGTTATCGGGCGGGTTCGTCTTTGAACCCGCCTTTTGATTCCCCCACAAAACGGCCGAACCGCGTCGCGAAGCGCTCGGGTTCTGGACTACAGGGGCCTTTTTTAGGTGAGGAAGATGGCGAGTCCGAAGACGGATCCGCCCTACAAAGTAAACCTAATCATCCTCCGATTGCTTCTTTGACCAATAGGTAAATTCATCCTGACACAGGTAGCCGTCTTTCTTGAAACAGGCCATCGACGGGGTGTTGAGTTCGTGGATCAGGGCAGTCATTACAATCGCACCGAGGGAACGCATGTGGGTTTCGGCGTGGCGAATCAGCTCACCGGCGATCCTCTTGCCGCGATGATCGGGGTCGACGGCGAGGCGATTTATCCACCCGCGGCGGCCGTCGAAATTGGCAATCACTACACCGAGCATCTTGCCCTCGTCGAAATACCCAAAGTAGGCCGCGCCGGGGAACTGCATTTCTTTGGCGACCATCTCTCGCGAGTCGCGGCCTTTAGGGCGGTGTTCCAAGCCGGCGTCGGCCCACAAACGGATGATGGGGTTGTAGTCGTCGATTGTCAGGCGACGGATTTCAGATGGCATTCATGTTTCCTTCATACTGTCATTATCAAACGGGCAGGCAGGATGCCTGCCGCGCACAGTAAGAAATATAGCAACGCGTCCACT
>CAYVWS010000174.1:0-4989 GCA_964455535.1 uncultured Ignavibacteriales bacterium
TGCGCGGCAGGCATCCTGCCTGCCCGTTGAGATGCAAGTTGTAGGGCAGAACCCAGGCGCCTTGCGCGACGCGGTTCTGCCAATATAGATCTATGAAACACAAACCCGGCCACCAACTCGAATTCCGTATCATCGCCGGCGACCTCAAAGGCCGGGTCGTCAAAGCGCCTGATCTGGGGGTAACCCGTCCGCCGCTTCAGCGCATGCGTCGCGCGATCTTCGATTTCCTGATGCCATATTTGGCCGGTGCGAAATACCTCGACCTCTTCTCCGGCACAGGTTCATATCTGTTCGAAGCGATCTCGCGCGGAGCCGCCAAAGGCGTGGGAGTGGATCTTGAGCCAAAACTTGCCGAATCAATCAACGCCGCCGCTCGAAAATTGGGGGTGGGGAACAAGCTCAATTGTCTGTGTACCGACGTCATGCAGGCGATACCGCTCCTGCACAGGCGAGGGGAGTTGTTCGATATCGTGATGATCGCCCCGCCGCAATACAAAGATCTGATTTCGCATACGCTGCAAACGATGCGCGAACATCCGATCACCGCCCCGAACTGCATCATCCTCTGCCAGCACGACACAAAAGAGACCAGCTCGCTTGATCTTACTGGGTACGAACTGCTCCAGCGCCGAGAGTACGGGAACACGACCTACTCAGTACTCGCGGTCGCCAAAAGTCGACTTGTCTAATCGACGTTTACCCTCCATATTACTCCCAGTCAAACATCCATTCAGGAGTAACAATCTATGTTCCAATTGCTCAAGCGGACTTCGCCCTTGCTGATCTTGTTAGCCGTCGCGGCTAACGCTCAAATCAGCTTACCGACCAACACCTACAATCCACCGGTCGGGACTGTTTTCCAGAACAAAATCGACGGCAGTGCCGGCGCCGCGTTCTTCAACACGGTCACCTCAGGTACCGGCGGTCCGATGACATTCGACTTCACCGGTCACGCGTTCAGTTCGGCCATCGATATTTATGTCGTGAGCAAGGCCTCGACTCCGGCCGCCGACAGCTTTCCAACGGCGAATCTGGTGCTGATGACCCCGTTCAATACTGACACGGCATGGTCGGTCCACCGATCCGTCCCGAGCGCCTTTACCCGCATGGGCACAGTTTCCCGCGGCACGAGCGGCTTCAACGCGATCGTCTACCGGGACACGGCTGATGACTGGGTGTTCCCGCTCAACTACAACAATCAATGGACTGCCTACCGCCACTGGCGCACCAACGCCGCCAACACCTATACCCTGGCCTACGACACCACCTTCAACAATGTGAACGGGTGGGGGAATGCCAAGTATGGATCCAAGTTGGTTGCCTGCCTTCGCGTGGTGTCAACCGAACGGTACACGTATAAGACCTATAAGACTTCCAACGACAGTCTGATGAACACCACCACGGCAACTAATGTGGCGGTGAATTTTATCGGCGCAGGATTTGTCACGTTGGCCTCAGTCTCAAAGTTCAGTTCAAGCGGCTCCGATTACTATCAGGGATTTGCTCTTGGAGATTTTCTTAACCAGCAAACCGCTGTCGATGAGCAGTCTGGCGACAATCTGCCTAATAACTTTGCGCTGGAACAAAATTATCCCAATCCGTTCAATCCGCGCACTGTTATCAGATTTGACCTTCCCAAGCGCTCCGATGTCCACTTGACGATCTACAATTTGGCCGGCCAGAAAGTTAAAGAAATCGTCAACGGCGAATTGGGACCGGGAGTCTTTGCCGCCGATTGGGACGGGACCAACGAAACCGGCGAGGCGGTCGCAACCGGAGTCTATCTGTATCGCCTCGACGCCGACTCCTTTACACAGACAAAGAAGATGGTGCTGATGAAGTAATCACGATTAGCGTTCCTGACCGGCTATCGCAAGTAAGCGGAGCCAAGGTGCCCCAACGCTTGCGTTGGGATGAGACTCGTGCGAACTGGTCCTGCTGAAACGAGAATCCAAGAGCCCAACCTGAAGGTTGGGTTACCAAGGCCAAGAATACAGTGGAAACAGTCTTGTAGGTCGAAATCCCTTGCCCCGAAGGGGTCGCGCGCAGCGCGTGGTTTCGACATATTACTGAAGTGAATCTACTCCCACCCCAAGCCGGGTGCCCCAACGCTTGCGTTGGGATTAGATTCGTACGAACTGGTCGTGCCGAAAATGTGAGCCAAAAACTCCGACCCGACTGGTCTATTGAAGGTGTCCCACACACTGTCGTTGCGAGAAGCGGCGTCTTCGACGCGACGAAGCAATCTCGACTCGCATCTTTAGATTAGAACGACGACGAGATTGCTTCGGCCCGCTTTTGCTTGGCCTCGCAACGACAGAGTCCGAAGTTTCTCAAAGCACCGCCAGCCGTGGGGCACCAAACAACAAAAAAACGCCCCCTTTCGGGGGCGTTTTCAATTTCGAAAGAAGAACAGCGCGATCACCCTTTCGAGCTCTCGCCGCCTTCTTTTTCCATGCCCATCTCGGTCAATTGCTCGCGAATACGGGCCGACTTGCCGGTCAGGGTGCGCAGATAGTACAATTTCGCGCGACGAACCTGTCCGCCACGGACTTTTTCAATCTTGGCGATATTCGGCGAATAGAGCGGGAACGTACGTTCCACGCCGACACCCGACGAAATCTTGCGCACCGTAAACGTCGCGCCCAATCCGCCGCCGCGACGGCCGATCACTGTGCCCTGAAATACCTGAATACGCTCCTTGTCACCTTCGACAATGCGTACGTGTACCTTGATGGTGTCTCCCGAGCTGAAATCCGGGAGATCGTCCCGCAGGTACGCCTTTTCAATCTGTGCGATCTGTTTCACGATCGATCCTTTCTGTATTGTTACTTCTTCTCTAACTTTCGTATTCTCGCAACCATCGCCAGTTCTTCGTCGGATAACTCCGCCTTGTCAACCAGGTCAGGCCGATGTTTCAAACATTTTCGAATCGCTTCCTCGCGGCGGTACTTCTTGATTTTCCTGTGGTCGCCGCTCAATAATTCTTCCGGCACCGCCAGCCCTTCGTATTCACGCGGCTGGGTGTAACACGGCGAGCCGAGCAGTTGATTCATATACGAATCTTCAAGCGCCGACTCAAAATTCCCGAGCACCTTGGGCAGCAGTCGCGCCACCGCATCCACCATCACCAGCGCCGCCGGCTCACCGCCGGTCAGGATATAATCGCCGATGGAGACCTCTAGCATATCAAATCTTTTGAGCAGTCGCTCGTCGATTCCGAGGTAGTGACCGCACACGATGGTCATTCGCTCCGCCAGCGATAACTTAATCGCCAGCTCTTGCGTAAACGGCACTCCCGCCGCCGAGGTCAAAATCAGATGATGACCTGTCGGACTGGCTTGTCCCGGTAACCAATCAAGACTTTGCAAACAGCGATCGATCGGTTCAATCTTCATCACCATTCCGCCGCCGCCGCCAAAGGGAGTATCGTCGGCCGTGTGATGTTTGTCCGTCGCAAAGTCGCGAGGATTCACGATTCCGATGTCAAAGAGCTTCTTATCCCACGCTTTCCCTACCAGCGACTGTTTCAGCGACTGCGCGAAAAAGTCGGGGAAGAGCGTGACAATTTCAAATTTCATCGTCGTGTTCAGCCGGCGCCGTTTTCTCCGGCCAGAAGTCCAGCCGACCGGATCACAATCTTCTGCGCCGCGACATCAACCGACCGAACAAACTCCGCGACCGCCGGGCAAATCCACCGTTGACCGTCGGCGTCGTCGATTACATACACATCATTGGCCGGGTAGCGCTGGACATCGGCAATTGTCCCAATTTGCGCACCGCTGTCGGCGTCGTACACAGTGCACCCGATCAGCTCGAACACATAGAACTGATCTTTATCAAGCGGCACCAGTTGATCGCGCGTCACCGCAAGTTCCCGGTCAGCCAACTTCGCGGCCGCCTCCGGCGAGTCGATCGATCTGAGTTTCATCACCGGTCGTCCGCCGACCAGCTCACTTCGCTCGATCTCAAACTCGGTCCAACTGCCTGACTCTGCCACAAACACCGAACTCATCTCCAAAAAGCGGTCGGGGAAATCGGTCAAGGCGATGACGGCAAAATCGCCGTCGACACCTCTGGGTCGTCCGATCCGTCCCACCGCGATGTATTCTCTGTCTTCCAACTACTCCAGTATTTCCAGCACCGCGCGTTTTCCCTGCCGGGCCGCCGCGGCCGCTAAAATCGTACGAATCGATTTGGCGGTCTGGCCCTGCCGGCCGATCACTTTCCCCAGGTCGCCCTGGCCGACACGAAGTTCGTAAACTGTGGTTCGTTCACCGATGACTTCAGTTACGGTCACCTGATCCGGAAATTCGACGAGGCCTCGGACGATGTACTCGATGAATTCTTTCATGTCGAGATCCTTTCAACCTTGCCCGGGTTTCAGTGCTGTCAATTCTTCATGTCTGCGTCGCACGGCAATGCCGCGCCGGATACAATTACCAACGACCCGACTAAGCCGTCGCGGCGGCGTCGGCTACCGACGCCTTCTTCATGCGGCGCGTCTTCTTGGCGCGTTCCTTAATGGTCGTCTTCAGCACCATCGAGGACACATCCTCGCCTTTTTTCGCCTTGTAGTACTTCTCCCAGTAGCCGACATGCGTCAAAAGCGTCTTGACCGTGTCACTGACGACCGCGCCCTGATCGACCCATTTGTTCATCTTGTCTTCGGCGACCTGAATGACCGCCGGTTTGACAATCGGATTGTAGGTGCCGATGATGTCGACAAAGCGTCCGTCACGCGACAAACGCGAGTCGATCGCCACAATGCGATAGAAGGCGCGCTTCTTCGCGCCCATTCTGCGGAGTCTTACTGCTAATGCCAAGAACCAATCTCCTTTTCTCGACGGCCTACTTAAAGGCGAACCCTTTAGGGAGTCCGGCGAACTTTCGTTTATTCATTGAACCAAACATTTTCTGCATCATGAAAAACTGCTTGAGCAGTTGATTGACCGTCTGCACCGTCGAGCCCGATCCCAGCGCGATCCG
>CAYVWS010000175.1:0-4985 GCA_964455535.1 uncultured Ignavibacteriales bacterium
GAATATCACTCCCGATCATCTGGATCGTCACGGCAGCTTCGAGGCCTACCGCAAAGCAAAGTTGAGAATCGCCGAGAATCAGTCGGGCGATCAGCATCTGATTCTTAATCGCGACGATCAGGAGTCGGCGACCCTTCGACCCGATACGCAGGCCAAGATTGAGTGGTTCTCCACCAAGTCGCGCTCGGCCGAGTCGTCGACCTGGGTAGCTGACGGCCGTCTTTGGACAGTGAAAAACGGTCAGCCGATCGAGATCATGGCGGTACATGAGATTTCGATTCCGGGCCCGCACAATTTGCAGAATGCAGCCGCGGCGTCGCTGATGGCTGCACTGCTTGACATCCCTACCGATGTCATAGCGCAAACGCTGCGTACTTTTACGGGAGTCGAGCACCGAATCGAGCGATGCGGCACGGTTGCGGGAGTCAATTTCGTTAATGACTCTAAGGCAACCAATGTCGACTCCGTAGTACAAGCGCTGCGCTCGATAGAAACTACGGTCTATCTGATATTGGGTGGTCGAGACAAAGGCGGCAGCTACCTGCCGATTGCCGAGGCGGGCAAGCAAAACATACGCGGCCTGATTGTCATCGGCGAGGCGACGCCGAAAATCATCGCCGCACTCGGTTCGATATTCCCCACTCACACCGCCAAATCGCTTGAGGAAGCAGTCGAGCGCGGATTCGCGCTGGCTTCGCCCGGCGAGACCGTTATGCTCTCACCGGCCTGCGCTTCATTTGACATGTTTGACAACTTCGAGCATCGGGGGAGAGTATTCAAAGCGGCGGTAGCATCGCTCAAGAACGGAAGAAAGAAGAATGAAACGGTTACGGGATAAAGCGCATATCGACGAGACTTTGCTGATCGCCTACCTGCTGACAGTGCTGGCGGGTATCATCATGGTCTACTCGACCTCTTCAATTATCGCCGAATCACGCTTCGGTTCGCAGTGGTATTTCCTTCGTCAGCAGGTGATCTGGGCGGTGATTTCACTCGTGGCGATGGTGGTTCTCCTCAAATTCAATTTGCAGCGACTCGCGATCTGGTCACTGCCAACATTATTCGGCTTGTTCTTCCTGTTGGCGCTGGTCTTCCTGATGCCCGCCCGCAACGGTTCGCATCGATGGCTGATGCTTGGTCCGTTCACACTACAGCCGGCCGAGATGTTCAAATTTTTCATGATCATGTATCTGGCAAATTCGCTGTCCAACCCGAATCGCAATATCGGCGACTTGAAACAACTCGCCATGCCCTACGGCCCGATTATCGGTGCCGGACTGGCGTTGATTCTGTTACAGCCGGATTTGGGCATGGTCATCGTGATTGGTCTGACCGCAGTCGGCATGCTGTTTCTCGCGGGAGTACGGTGGAAGCACCTCTTCTATTCTATGGTCCCGCTTGCGACCATCGGGTCGCTGGTCGTGTTTGTCGTCGGATACAAACGCCAGCGGATACTCGATCACATCGATGCGATGGTCGATCCGCTCCACGGCAGTTATCAAGTCAAGCAGGCGGCGCTGACACTTGGCGCCGGCGGACTCTGGGGAACCGGACTGGGCGAAGGCCAGCAGAAACTTTTCTTTCTGCCCTATCCGCATACTGACTTTATTTTTGCCGCAACGGGTGAAGAACTCGGTCTTATCGGACTGCTCGTCATCCTCGCGTTTCTCTTTGTCATCGTGTGGCGCGGTTGCCGTATTGCCGCGCAGCAGCCGGATCGATTCGGTTTCCTGCTCGCAGGCGGCATGACGATCGGCCTTTTCGTTAATATCGCTATCAATATCGGCGTGGTTACCGCCATTTTGCCGGTGACTGGTCGCCCGCTGCCATTTCTGTCATATGGCGGCTCGTCGCTTTTGATGTCAAGTTGTGCCGTTGCCGTTTTGTTGAATCTGTCACGGAGGATCAAGCGTGATGAAGCGCGGTGAACAGGTTCGACTGATCTTTGCCGGAGGCGGCACCGGAGGTCACTTGTATCCGGCGCTGGCAATTGCCGACCGACTCAAGGAATTGCTTTCTCCAACGCATGATGTTGATTTCCACTTTGTCGGCACACGCAAAGGGATCGAATATCGAATACAGGACAAACTCGGCTATCCGCTTCATCTGGTGAAGATGCAGGGCATCGTACGGGCGCTTACGCTCCGTAATCTGCTCGTTCCGTTCATTGTCATTATCGGCTTGATTCAGTCGTGGCGACTCATCAACCGCATCGCGCCGCACCTGGTGATCGGCACCGGCGGATATGTGTCGTGGCCGGTGCTCAAGGCGGCGCAGATGAAGCGCGTACCGACAGTCATTCAGGAACAGAATTCATTTCCGGGAATAGCGACGCGTCGGCTCGCGGCGGACGCGCAGGCAGTCTATCTCGGATTCGACGACGCTCGAAATTATCTAAGCTCGGGTGTCAAGTGCCGGTTGACCGGAAATCCGGTGCGCACTTCGCTCAGCAGCGCTGATCGCAATGAAGCGATTGAGGCCTTTGGTTTGAATCCCCAGAAGAAAACGATTCTTGTGTTCGGCGGCAGTCAGGGCGCGCACGCCATCAATGAAGCCGTGCTCGCCGGACTGTTGAACGACGACGTATCAAAAGACTTTCAGCTCTTGTGGTTGACGGGAAAGAGGGAGTACACGGAAGTTTCGACGCGCGCAGGGAGCAAAGCCGGGTCGCTCGCCCTCTTTCCCTATGAACATCGGATGAATCTTGTCTACGCGGCCGCCGATATTGCCATCGCCCGTGCCGGTGCGCTGACATTGGCCGAACTCGAGATGTGCGGCCTTCCGGCGATTTTGGTGCCCTATCCGCACGCCGCCGGCGATCACCAGCGCAAGAATGCGCAGTCGTACGCCGCACTCGGATTTGCCGATGTGATCGACGAGTCCCAATTGGCCAACGCGAAGATCATCACTCGGGCAATCAAATTGATTGAATCCGGTCAAGCCGACACTATGCGCCGCAAAATCACTTCGCACCGAAACAGCCGTCCTGCGGCGGTTGACCTGATCGCGCAAGACATCATGCAGCAACTCGGACTTCAGATAGCGACATCCCAATTACAGGAGCACCATGGCAACTCGTAACGCGCCGGCCGCGACTCCGAAACCCATAACCCGATTCGCAAGCGGGAATATCATGTTTGGAAAATTCAAACGACTTTTCTTCATCGGGGTCGGCGGCGCCGGTATGTCGGGAATCGCCGAAATCCTGCACAATCTGGGATATCAGATCAGCGGTTCCGATTCAACGCCGAGCGAAGTTACCCAGTATCTCAAGTCGATTGGCGTGACGATCCACGACGGCCATCGGACAACCAATGTCGCCGATGTCGATGTGGTCGTGATTTCGTCGGCGATTCATGACGACAATCCCGAAGTCGCCGAAGCCAAACGCCGCGGCATTCCGATCATCAAGCGCGCCGAAATGCTCGGCGAGCTGATGCGTTTGAAATTCTCTATCGGTGTGGCGGGGACACACGGTAAGACTACGACCACTTCTATGATCGGCCGAATCTTTCGCCAGGCAGAACTGCACCCAACGCTCATTGTCGGAGGTATTGTCGCCGAACTCGGCACCGGCGCGACACTCGGCGCGGGAGAGTACCTGATCGCCGAGGCCGACGAGTATGACCGTTCGTTTCTGGCGATGTTCCCAACGATGGCAGTAGTGCTGAACATCGAGCCGGACCATCTGGATTGCTATGCCGATTTGGCCGATCTAAAGAATGCCTTTCTGACCTACATCAATCGCGTGCCGTTCTACGGCTCAGCGATTGTCTCGGCTGACGATCCCAACATCGCCGAACTTCGCCCGCGCTTTGCTCGTCCGCACGCCACCTTTGGATTCTCGGCGTCGGCTGACTATCGCGCCATCGATATCAATATGACGCCGGGTCGCACGACCTTCGCCGTCTATCGCAAACAGGAACTGCTCGGCGAAATGATCCTGCGCGTCCCCGGAAAGCACAACATCGCTAACGCGCTTGCGGCAACAGCCGCCGCCACCGAACTCGACATTCCCTTTGCGACTATCGCCGATGCGCTGCGCGGGTTCACTGGAGTCGGACGACGATTCGAATTCATCGGTGAGGCAAATGGGATAACCGTCATCGATGACTACGCGCACCACCCGACTGAAATCGCCGCCACCCTTCGTACCGCCAAAGATGTCTATCAGAAGCGAGTGATCGCGATCTTCCAGCCGCACTTGTTTTCGCGCACGCGCGATTTCCTGATCGATTTCGCCAAGAGTTTGTCGCTGGCCGATCAGGTCATCCTAACCGATATCTATCCGGCCCGCGAGGAGCCGATTCCAGGAATTACGTCCGACCGAATCAAACTCGAAGCTGAGAAGCTCGGCTTCACACAGTTCGAATATGTCGGGACAAAAGAGCACGCCCTCGACGCGGTCGCGAGAGTTGCCAAACCCGGCGACATGGTGATCACGATCGGCGCGGGAAGCATCACGCACATCAAAAAACAAATTCTGGAGCGACTGGCTGTAAAGTGAAATCGTTCTTCAACAGAAACAGACTGATTCTACTTTCGGCGACACTACTGGTGACGGCCGGAGCGGCAGCTATGCACTTCACCTGCGTCTGCCGTCTTCAGGCCGTTGAGCTCGACAATTCGCCAATGTCCGGCTGGCAGGGGAAGTTCGGGCTTTCCAGCGCGCGCCTGCTTAATCAACAACCGATTGATCTGTTAGCCACCGAGATGCTCGGATCAAACGGTGTCGTCAAAGTCGATGTCGATTTCAAGCTGCCCAATACGATCCGTATTCGCACCAATGACTACACGCCCGTTGCCTTCCTCGCTGATCGCACAATCGGCGAAATCTGGGGACTCGACCAATCCGGGCGCATCGTTCCGCTCGACAAAGGATTTGCCAATTGGGAACTCCCGTTCTTTACCGGTTTGGTGGCAGGAAGAACGTACGGCTCCTGCGAAGACCTCCGAGTCGGCGTGGCATTGAATCAACTCGCGAT
>CAYVWS010000176.1:0-2760 GCA_964455535.1 uncultured Ignavibacteriales bacterium
GTTTCATTACCGGAACAAGATGGAGTTCTCTTTTGCCCCAAGCGGCGACGGCTCGTTTACCATTGGCCTGCACCGACGCGGCCATTTCGACGAAATCTTTGATTTGGACAAATGCTGGATCGGCGGCGAGACGACCAATCGATTGGTAGAGTTCTTTCGTGCTTTTATTCGCGAACACAACATTTCGGTGTACGACGTCAATACGTTCTCGGGTTATGCGCGCTTTCTGCAAATCCGTGAGACATCGCACACCAATCAGGTGATGGTCAACTTTGTTACGAATATTGGCACGATTCCGAATCGTTCGGAATTGGTCGATGGTCTGCATCGCGACTTTCCGCACGTAGTGACACTTGTGCATAATCAGACCGGGAAGAAAGCCAATATCGCGACCGGCGAAATCGAGCAGATTGTGTTTGGACCCGGATTTGTCGAAGAACGTCTGTTCGATTCTACATTTCGCATTCGCGCCAATTCGTTTTTCCAAACTAACACGCGCCAGACGGAGACTTTGTATCGGACTGCATTCGATATGCTCGCGCTGCAAAAATCGGAACGGATTCTCGACTTGTACTGCGGGATAGGATCAATCGGTATTCTGGCGGCGCCGTCGGTAAGAGAAGTGGTGGGTGTGGAACTGGTCGGCGACGCGGTCAAAGCGGCGCGCGAAAACGCCGATATTAACGAGGTGCACAATATCAAGTTCATCGAAGGTGACGCCAAGGATATTCTGGCCGCACAACTCGACGCCGGCGTTGCATTCGGCACAATTATCATCGACCCGCCCCGCGCCGGCATGCACCCGAAAGCGCTGAAGCGCATTTTGGAGCTTGCGCCGAACAAGATCGGCTACATATCGTGTAATCCGGCCACTTTCGCTCGCGATGCGGCCGAGTTTGAAAAATCCGGGTACCGCCTCCCCGAAGTCCGTCCGATCGACATGTTTCCGCACACCAAACATATCGAGTTGGTCGGCGTGTTTCATCGCCAGTAAACGACAGGAGTTCATATGACCGGTTTCGCAAAGACCTGCCTTGTGGCGCTGTGCCTGTTGGCTGTCGCATCGGTCGACGCCAAAACCAAGTCGAAGTCCAAAGGGGGGCCGGTAACGTTCCGCGAGATGTGCCTGCGGGTCATCGATACGCTCGAAGCAATCGATCCGGCGGTCGCCACCGAGATGGGAAGTCACGCCTATGACCAAAAGCTGGCCGATTACAGCACCCAGGGTGTTAACACGGCGATCGGTTCCCTTACCAGACTGCAAACCCGGCTCAACGCCTACGATACCACCAGACTGAGCGATCAGGAGAAAATCGACCGGCTCCTACTCAACTCCAATCTCGATATCGCCGTTCTTAATCTGAAACAGATTCAGTGGTACAAACGCTCGCCGTACCTGTATGTCGATCAGGCCGTCGACGGACTGTACTTCCTGATGCTGTCGCGTCACGCAACGACTGCGGCCAAATTGACCAGCATTCTGGGGCGGGTCGGCGACGTGCCTAAGCTATTCGCCACCGCCCAGCGCAATCTCAAGTCGCCGCCGAAAGTCTGGATCGAGTCGGCGCAGGACGGCCTCAAATCGTGCCGCGATTTCTACTTGGCCGTGCAGAAACAACTGACCGATTCGTTTCCGGCACGAAGCGGCGAGGTGACGTCCGCTTTCGGCAAAGCCGTCGCCGCGATTGATTCGTACGCGGGGTATCTTGGCAAACTCACTCCCGGTGCGGACAATTCGTTTGCGATCGGCAAAGTCAATTATGACTACATGCTGTCTCACCAATACTTCTTGCCGTACAACTCCGACTCGCTTTTGAAAATAGGCGACTCGCTATTGAATTCAGCACAGGCAGAGTATGCCGAGTACAAAGACTTTGTAGATGCCAACAAACAGACCGGACAGGACTCGGTCTACATCCCGAAGAATTTCACTCGCGCCGATCTGCTTGACTACTACAACTGGGAAGTCAATCAGGTGCGCGTGTATCTCACCATGAACGATATCATCACGATCCCCGACGACATCGCCGCCTGCAATGTGATCGAAACACCGGTCTTTTTGCGCCCGATGATCGGCGGCATTGCCTATCAACCCGCGGGGCCATTCGATGACAATCAGGTCGGCATGTTCTATGTCCGCCCGATTCCCGATTCGCTCTCGCGGACTGAGCTTGAGGCGCGATATCGATATGTGCATCGTCGCGGCTTTAAGGGCTCGGTGGTACACGAGGCCTATCCGGGACACCACTTGCAGATGCAGTTGGCAGGAAGAAATGTCGATCCGGTGCGCAAGTGGCAGATGAACAATCAGATCATAGAGGGCTGGGCACTTTATTGCGAAGAGATGATGTATCACGAGGGGCTCTACGGCGAGGAAGACCCGGCGCAATGGCTGGGTGTGCTGGGCGGGATTCGTTTTCGAGCGGCGCGGATAGTCGCTGATGTCAAGCTGCATACCGGTCAGTTTACTTATGACCAGTGCGTCGCCTGGATGCAAAAGACGCTCGAATCGAAGTCAGTCTCTGACTCCAATTACATCCGTACCGAAGTCCGCCGCTATACCCATGAGCCGACCCAGCCGATGTGTTATCTGACCGGGAAGCGCGAGATTCAGCGGCTGTATGATGCCTACGCCGAGCGCGAGGGAGCCAACTTTTCGGAGAAAGATTTCCACGATGCGCTTCTGGCTGAGGGCTCGATTCCCCCGGCGCTCTTCTGGCGGATCTGGAATTTGCAGCCGGTAAGTGGCGGCGAGGGCGG
>CAYVWS010000176.1:2860-4973 GCA_964455535.1 uncultured Ignavibacteriales bacterium
AGCCGACTTTTTCCATAAAATGCGGCATGGCGTGGTAGAAGGCGTCGGCGAGCGACTCTATCGGCGTTGAAATCCAATTGTTGACGACAAGTTTGCCGCCGCCGACCACACCGATTTTAGCAACGGGAATCTTGGAATTTTCAAAATGTGCCGCGAGTTTTACGGCGTGTTCGGCTGAACATGTAACAATCACACGCGATTGCGTTTCACCGAACAAGAGAGCGTCTGTGCGGAGAGAATCGCTCAACGTGATTCTTGCGCCTATCATCGATTCGTGATTGGTGATACAGCATTCAGCCAGCGCAATCGCCAGGCCGCCGTCGGCACAGTCGTGCGCCGATTTCACCAAGCCATTTTGAATTGCCAATAACAACGCCGATTGCAGCGATTTCTCGAATGCCAAATTCATCTGTGGCACCTTGCCGCGGGTTTCACCGTGGATGACGCGG
The DNA here is from genome assembly GCA_964455535.1 of uncultured Ignavibacteriales bacterium. Classification (GTDB taxonomy): domain Bacteria; phylum Zixibacteria; class MSB-5A5; order GN15; family FEB-12; genus JACRAV01. The sequence continues at coordinate 3,310 of CAYVWS010000176.1, forward strand.
AGATATTCGGTCGCTCCCAAATCGTCGGTGCTTGTGCCGAGCAGGAAGATAATGTCGCCGTCGTCTTTGAACCACTGCGTCGTAATATCGCGAGTGTGCGCGACCAGCCCGACCATGCCGATGGTTGGGGTGGGAAATACTGCACGCAGGGGATCTTCATTATAGAATGACACATTTCCGCCGGTGACCGGAGTGCCCAACACTTTGCACGCCTCGCCCATCCCTGCGACGGCTTCGGAGAACGTGTAGTAGACTTCGGGTTTGTACGGATTGCCGAAATTCAAACAGTTGGTAACGGCAAGCGGTTTGCCGCCGGAGCAGACGATATTTCGCGCCGCTTCGGCCACTGCTATCATCGCGCCGAGGCGCGGATTTAGGAAGCAATACCGTGCGTTGCAGTCGGTGGTCATCGCCAGCGCTTTGTCGGTTTTGCGAATGCGGATGATCGCGGCGTCGGAGCCGGGACCGACGGCCGTACTGGTGCGTACCGATGAATCATATTGCTCGAACACCCAACCCTTGTGGCAGAGATTGGGCGAGGATAGCATGGTCAGCAAAGTTTCGTTCCAATCGCGTGACACCGGCAGCTTAGAGGTATCGAACTTGGCAACTTCGTCCATGTAGCCGGGGCGTTTGGTCTCGCGATGATAGACGGGTGCGCCGCCGCCGAGAACTAAATCGTGCGAGGGAATACGTGCGACGACCTCGCCGTTGAGTTTCACAGTCATCATCTTGTCGTCGGTGACTTGTCCGATGATGGCACAGTCGAGTCCCCACTTGGCGAATATCTTCTGGACTTTGGCTTCGTTCCCTTTTTTCACGCAAACCAGCATCCGCTCTTGTGATTCCGACAACAGTATTTCGTACGGCGTCATAGCGGTTTCGCGCACCGGGACTTTGTCGATATTGATTTCGATGCCGCAGTTGCCTTTGGCCGACATTTCCGACGACGAACAGGTCAGGCCCGCCGCGCCCATATCCTGAATGCCGACGATCAAATCCTGATCGATGATCTCAAGCGTGGCTTCAAGCAGGAGTTTTTCGGTGAAAGGATCGCCGATCTGCACCGACGGCCGTTTCGATTCGGATTTGTCGGAAATTTCTTCGGAGGCAAACGTAGCGCCGTGGATACCGTCGCGGCCGGTTTTCGAGCCGACCATCAAAATCGGATTTCCGACCCCGGCGGAAAGGGCGGTAGCCATCTTGTCTGTTTTGACTATGCCCACCGACATCGCATTGACCAGCGGATTGCCGGTGTAGCATTCGTCGAAGAAGACCTCGCCGGCGACCGTCGGCACCCCAAACGAGTTGCCATAGTCGCCGATACCGCGCACGACCCCGTCGATCAGATACCGCACGCGCGGATTATCAGGTGACCCAAACCGCAGTGAATTGAGCGAGGCGATCGGCCGCGCACCCATCGTGAATATATCGCGCATGATTCCGCCCACGCCTGTCGCGGCGCCCTGATACGGTTCGACCGCCGACGGATGATTGTGCGATTCGATTTTGAACACACACGCCAAACCGTCGCCGATATCGATCGCGCCGGCGTTTTCCTCGCCGGCTTTGGCAAGCAGGGCGTCGCCGTCACGGGGAAGCGTTTTTAGCAGTGCGATGGAGTTTTTGTACGAGCAATGTTCCGACCACATGACCGAGAAAAT
>CAYVWS010000177.1:0-4939 GCA_964455535.1 uncultured Ignavibacteriales bacterium
TTTATCAATCGACTCTTGGTCAATCAAGCGCCGACAGTGTACGGCGACGGCGAACAGTCGCGCGATTTCACCTATGTCGACAATGCCGTGCAAGCCAATCTTCTGGCTTTCAGCAACGACGCCATGATCGGAAAGGCCTTCAATGTCGGCTGCGGCCACCAACTGACGCTCAATCAACTTCTGGACAAATTGCGCGGGATTATCGGCGTGTCGGTGAAAGCCGACTACCAGCCGGCGCGCCAGGGGGATATCCGGCACTCGTATGCCGCGATTGAAAAGTTGTCCGCCTGCGGCTACAAACCGGGACCGTCGTTTGACGAAGCGCTGCGCAAAACGGTTGAGTATTTCGCCGCGGTGCAGAATGTCCGGGTTCCGGTCTCGCGCTAACTAGATCGAAAATTTCCAGCCGCACCAGTGATCGCCTCCCGCCTGCGGATCGGGCGGACAGCAGAGGCAGGACGTCATTATCCGTTCGTCGATTGTCCGCGCGAAGACATCATATTCAATAATGCCGACTGATTTGCAGGGGAAAGCAGGCAGGTTTTTCTCGCGCCGTGCCCGCTGAACCCGGCAATCAACCATGTAAAATTCGAACGATGACTCGTTGATGTTGGCAAATTTCTGGGTGTTGAGAAGCGCATACATGCGGTATTGCAGGGCCCGACGCAGTCCTTCCAGCCCTGAACCCGGATTGATCTGGTGTCGCGCCATGATTCGTTTGGCCTCTATAGCCGAGAACTTCGCCCACGCCTGTTCGTCGAGTTCAATGGCGGTGGTCATCCCGGTCCTTTGTTCGATCGCCTGAAACCAAAGACCGTCATGGGCCAGCCAGTTTTTCGCAAAGTCGTCAAGTATCCCGATCAGGGTATCGCGATCGAGCCCTGCCAGTTGTTCTTTCATCTGATAATCTCCCGGATTTCATTCACCGGACGAATCTAAAGTGGCGATTGGAAAACTTCAAGGTCGGAGTTATCTTGCGGTCATACGGATTTGCGCTGTCTGCCTGAACCCTGAAGGCCGGGTTGGTGTTATTGTACCGTGAACCAACGCCACAGCCAATTGACACAACTGCCGATATAGACGTCTAAGAAATGATGAAACGACTACTGCGATCACTGATACTTCCAGCCGCCTTTTTCTGTGCCTTTGGCAATTCATTCGCAGGCGAGATTTCGCCGGAATTGCGTCAACAGGTGATGGGACTCGGGCCGGGCGAAATGATCGATGTCTGGATCAAACCGGCCAACGCAACTCGAGGCCGGCAAATCGCGGCGTCGGTTGCCCAACAGGTGGCGACGCGTGCCGATCGATATCGTCTCGCCCACGATCAATTGAAGGCCAATGCCGAAGAAGCGCAGCGCGGCGTTTTGACGGCGCTGTCGACGCTTGAGCATTCAGGAAAGGCGTCGCGTGTGAAATCGCACTGGGTCTCCAATATCGTCGAAGCCCGCGTGAATCCCTCTGAACTGGCCGCCCTGGCCGCTCGCGCCGATGTCGGCACTATCTATGCAGTACCCGAAGTCGAATTGGTCACGCCGCGAACAGAACTGGACGCGGCTGCCTCGCCTGACACAACTTACACCAATATCAAATACATAAAAGCCCCGCAGGCCTGGGCGCTCGGGTATACCGGAGCAGGGCGAGTGATCTGTATTTTCGATACCGGTGTCGACGGCGCCCACCGTGCGCTGAAATCCCGCTGGAAAGGGCTCAATGCTGATTCTGCCGCCTGCTGGTTCGATCCGGTCGGGCACACAAAATATCCGCAGGTTGTTAGCGGCGGATTTCCGCAGCACGGGACTCATGTCGCCGGGATCACGCTCGGAGTGGATTCGGTGAACAATGACACGATCGGGGTGGCGCCCGGCGCCAAATGGATCGCCGCGGCGGTGGTCGACCGTTCGGGGGCGTCGCTTCTGGATGCTTTCGACTGGGTGGCCGATCCTGACGGCGACCCGAACACGGTTGACGATATGCCCGATGTGGTCAATCACAGTTGGGGATTCAGCAAAATGGGGTGCGCGGATTTGTTCTTCGACGCCATCGACAATACCGAAGCGCTCGGGATCGTGAATATTTTCGCCGCTGGCAACGAAGGGAACAATGCTCTCACGATCCGGGTACCGGCGGTGCGCGACAATGACTCAATTGACTGTTTCGCGATAGGCGCGGAAGATATTTTTACCACTCCGTCGACTCCGACGATCTGGATATCGTCGTCGCGGGGGCCGTCGTCGTGCAACGGACACACAAAGCCGAATGTCGTCGCTCCGGGGTACAATATCCGCTCCTGTTATCCGGGGAATAATTATAATGTCTTGAGCGGGACATCAATGGCGACACCGCATGTCAGCGGATTGGTGGCGCTCCTGCGGCAGAAAAATCCAAATGCCACTGTAGCAGAAATCAAAACAGCAATTCTGAATAGTACTAAGCGCATCAATGCCGGCACGATCCCGAATAACTCTTGGGGTTGGGGCGAAATCGACTGTCAGGCGGCGCTGGCCGCGCTTCCCGCCAATCCCGCCACACCCAATCTTCGGGTGTGGGGATTTCCACATCCGCTCGTCATGCCGAGCGGCACTTTCAATGCGCCGGTGATTGTTCAGAACCGTGGGACGATAGCGGCGACTGCCACATCGGGCACCATCACCGGCTCCGATCCGCGTCTTACTATCAACAATGGTAACGTTTCGTTCGGCACCGTTCTCGCCTCGGACACCAATTGGTCGACGACGAATATTCAGGTGACAGTGTCGCCGAGCGTTGTCGCGGGAACTCTCATCCCTTTGGCTTTTCAGATTTCCGCCAACGGCGGCATCGTAGTTCCGTCGACTCTCTACTTTCAGGTAGGCGCGCCTCCAACGCAGGGATTTGCCACCCATGCCAACTCCAAATTTAAATTCTCGCTGACCAATTATGGTTTGATGGGTGGCGCCGCCGGATCGCTCTTCAACTTTGGCGGTGTCGGGTATCAGCAGTTACCGTCGACGAATAACGATCTCTTTGAAGGCGGGCTGATGATCGGCACTGGCTTGTCCCGAGTTTCAAGCGCCGTGCACAGCTATATCGACAAACCGGATCAGGATTTCAAAGTTGTACCCGGCGGAGACATGATCTACCAAGCACCCGGCCCGCTTGCCGCTCAGCAATCGCACTCGGTGTTTTCAGATTCCGGCTCAGGTAATCCAATAGGAGTGGAAGTCACGCAGGATACCTATGTACAGAGTGCACCCAACGACGGCTTTGTGTCGATACGATATGTCCTGCGCAACACCACCGGCGCGACAATCTCCAATTTGCACGTTGGCCTCTATTTCGATTGGGACTGCTTTTCGTGGACACAAAACGCTGGCAGCTTTGAGACCTCGGATTCGGTGCTGTGGATCGCCTATGACAATGGTTCGACTCAAAGCACATTTCGCGGATGCAAAGTGATTGACGGGCCGCTGGCGTCGGGGATGACCGGCAAATATGACGACATCGCTGAACTTCCGTTTTACGGCGGCAATGGGTATGTCACCTACGAAAAGTGGCAGTCGCTCACGTATGGATTCGATCCGACCGATTCACTGAAGAACCAGCAGAACCAACTCTTTCAGGTTTTAAGCGCCGGACCGCTGACGATTCCCGCCGGCGGCGAAGATACGGTTGGCTTTGCCATTATGGGAGCCGCGGATTTGGCCGGAATGAAGGCCGTCGCGGACAGGGCTACTGCCAATGTCCCGTGGCAATGCTGTCGCGGCGTGGCTGGGAATATTGACTGCGATGTGAACAACCAGGTTGATATCTCGGATTTGACCCGGCTGATCGACAATCTATTTATCAGTTTCGATCCGCTATGCTGCGTAGACGCTGCACAATTAGACCCAGATGGGCCTGTAGACATTTCAGATTTAACCATTCTCATTGACCGGTTGTATATCTCGCTAAGTCCGCTCCCGCCCTGTCCGTAAGTCTTTAACCGCTCAGTAAAACGAAATTGCCGACAAGCCGAAAGCTCGAGTGATCTCCTGTGCTTCGTGCGTATGTAGTGTGACTATCAGCAAGTCCGACGAACTAAGCTGACGAAGGTCAAGATCGCCGAGGCAGCGAAACTCCTGTTCCAGCCGCCAATCTGTCTTCTGACCGATTGACTGACAAAGCCACCGGGGCTCACAATCATCACTTCTCACCGAGACGTAGGACACAGGACGAATTCCAACCGCCAGCGCTGCCTCGCGGCGAATGCCGATGCCGTACGGTTCGAATGACATTTGGCCATATCGAGAACGCCACCGCATCAACGGATGCACTGACACGGGTTCGAGCCCGGTGAATGCCACTGTAGCAAATCCCTTGGGCATGTGACGAGTGGAAGCGCGAAGGCGCTGCTCGGAGAGAATTCGCTTGAGGGTATCGAAAGCCGTACGGCCATAATGATTGGACGAGAGAATACTACGGTAGAAATCAACCGCCCTCTCCCCCGGCCAATGCCGATTGGCTGAGCGTGTCCAGTGAAACAAATACGATGCCCCAAGCTGCCCGATTTGCTTATTCAATCGAGTGACATCGACTGCGTAATGCAGCTCGTCGTGCCGCACCGCGTACTCGGTCTGAAACTCGCGATTCACAGTCTTCCCGCGCGCCGCTGCTTCTTGAATCAGGCGCTCCATCGAACCGCCGTGTCGCACACTGGCTGGAATCAGTATATCTGCCAATTCAATCATTAACTTGTCCCGGTCGGACAGCCAGTCCGATTTGACACGCCCATCAGTCGCAGGTGCGGCGACAAATTCAACGCGTTCCGATGACAAGTCAAACTGTTGAAGACAATCGTTCGCACATTCCGAAAATGTCATCCTTGGGCGTACCGGCACTACTAATCGAATCGGGAGCTTTTGAACTGAAGCCAATGATGTTACCAGCTCCCAGGTCGATTGACCGACCGAAGATACTA
>CAYVWS010000178.1:0-4937 GCA_964455535.1 uncultured Ignavibacteriales bacterium
AAATCACCGACGAATTGAAAGCGCGCGGTATTGCAATTCTCTACCCGGATAAACATCCGTTCGCCGGAGGAAGCTACGGCGTGTTTTTCGAAGACCCCGACCGCATCAAAGTTGAACTGGTAGTGAATTCATAGATCTTGAGCGGCGGTCCCAATGGCACACAGTTTCGAATTGACAGATTCCCTGACGAGCCGGTTGGATCGACAACCAGTGTCCGAATGAAAACCGAACTTGATCATCTTGTCGTAACGGCGTACGATCTCGCCGCCGGAGTGGCATTTGTCGAGCGAACGCTCGGTGTCCGCATGCAGCAAGGCGGAGAACATAAACGCATGGGTACACACAATTCCCTCCTGCGACTTGGACCTCGTATATATCTCGAAGTCATTGCCGTCAATCCTCAGGCGCCAAGGCCGGCGCGTCCGCGCTGGTTCGGATTGGATACGCTGACCCAAAATGACCCGCCCCGCCTTGCGGCCTGGGTGGCACGAACTGATGCCATTCACGCGGCAGTCGCTGCCTCGGAAGTCAAGCGCGGCCAAGTCGAGCCGATGTCCCGAGGCGACTACAATTGGATGATTACGATTCCCGCTGACGGGAGCAACCCTTTGAACGGCGCTGCCCCGCTGTTGATACAGTGGGATGGAGCCGCCCATCCCGCCGACCAGCTCGCCGACTCCGGGTGTACCCTTGAGTACTTTGAAATCGCCAGCAACCACGCCGATGAATTAAGCAATGACTTGCTTGCCATCGACATTTCTGAACCCCGGCTCATCGTGAATTGGAAAGCGTCCGTCGTGACGCGGTTGAACGCGACAATTCGAACATCCTCTGGAATCCGAACACTAACATAATCGCTCAAGACTCTTCGCACGTCAGGGTCCCTGCGACCCCGACGTTTCCCGTCAATTCGCAAAGGATGCCAGCCCCACAAGGTGGCTGACCTGCCAGGATCTGTAGGGCGAGTCCGTCCTCGAACCCGCCATTTGGTCGCAAAACTCCCGTGCGTGTCACCCCGGCCTCACTTGTCACCCCGGGCGAAGACCCGGGGTCCAGCCGCTAAATCCCCGCACCATTATTTTGTCTTTGACTTTCTGGTCTATGATTCGTCTATTAAGTAACGTCATATGCTGGGACTGAAAAATATGCGGGCACTGGTATTCTCTGCGATGACAATCGTTGCACTCTCGTGCGGCCACCCTTCCGACATTTCCAAATACCCGCTCGACACTTCTTGCTTAAGATTAACTCTGATTGATACCGTGGCCGTACTTACCTGTGGCGACACGTTGCGATTGCGCGTGAAAGTAGTCAGATGTGACACATCTGCAATCCGCATTCCATTGAGCGGCGGAGTGTTTCGACTTGCTGGGGGCGGGGCAGTTCAAGGTGATTCTGGAAAATTGACCATTGTCGACTATTTTGACGAACCTCTGATTCCAATTGAAGGCTCGGGCCAATTGCCACTTCAAACGATCCCCGGTGGAGATTCTGTAAACGTGACCGCTGAGTTCTACTGCTCAGAGTATGCAGTGACTGGCTGGAACGGGACTACTAGAATCTTCTACAATGTCGCGGTCGACTTTCCCGAAGACAAACGTCGATACTATGTGATGTCAACCAACTTGGTGAAAATCACAATATTACCTCCGAGTGGTAGATAGACCAAAGCCCCCCTCTTTCCATCTCCCTTTCTGTCCCTTATCTTCCCCCCAATGCGCTATTTCCTCCGCCTTCTCATCCTTATCCTCTTCCCCATTTTTGCCTCCGCCTCCTCCTACTGGCAACAGGAGGTAAACTACAAACTCAATGTCTCGCTCGCCGCCGATCTGCGCACTGTCACCGGCACGATCGACATTCAATACATCAACAACTCCCCCGACACGCTAAGCGTCATCTATTTGAAGGCCTTTCCGAATGCGGTTCAGCGCAACTCTTACGCCGATCGCGCCGCCCGTCAGCGTAACGAGTGGGAACTGGCCCGCATCAAAACTGCCGATCAGGGCTCGCTCACTCTCGTGCCGATTCCCGAGCGCACCCGCGACGGCTCTGTGATTTCCGAACTCTCGCCGCCCTTCGAAGTCGACAACACGATAATCACGGTCACCCTCAATCGTCCTATCGTGCCGAACGACACCGCGTATTTCAAATACGGCTTCAAGACGATTCTCCCGAACGGCAACCAGTTGCGCATGGGGAAATTCGAAGGCACGACCAAAGCGGCCTATTGGTACCCGCAGGTCTGTGTCTACGATCACAAACTCGGCTGGACCAACGCGCAGTATATCGGCTGGGGCGAATGCTACGGCGATTTCGGAAAGTTTGATGTCACCATCACCGCCCCCGAAGAGCAGCTTGTAGCTGCGACCGGGGTGTTGGTTAACGAGCCCGAGGTACTTCCCGACTCGCTTCGAAGACTCTACGACCTTGCCAATTTTCTTAAGCCCAAATCCGACTGGCCCAAATTCCATTTCGATTCGACCAAAACCAAGACCTGGCACTTTGTCGCCGAGAATGTCAACGACTTCATGTTCGTCACATCGAACAAGTGGTGTCTCGATACGACTTCGTACAACAATACCCAAATCGTCGTCTACGCCCTGCGCGACAAGGCCAAGGGATGGCAGACCGCCGCACGGTTGAGCCGCGAAGCCGTCGAAACCTATTCCGAGAAGTTCATCGAATACCAATGGCCGGTCTGTCGCGTGGTCGACTGCTACTCCGGTATGGAATATCCGATGGTCGCCACCTGCGGCGGACAGGACAATTCTCCCGGTTTCAAGATCGTCGTCTATCATGAAATTGGCCACCAGTGGTTCATGGGAATGATCGGCAGCAATCAAGTCGACCGTCCATTTCTGGATGAGGGCTTCAATGTGCTCGGCGAACATGTTACGATGGAGAAATATCTCGGTCGCGACGGCAACATGAACAATTTCCGCACCTGGTACGCCCGACAATTCGCGCCATCAACCGAAGATCGCGACGATCGCGGCTTCCGCCCGCTCATGCTTTTGCAACTACAGGGCCTCGACAAGCCGATGGTATTCAGCTACGACCAAGGCGAAGAGTACTATCCGTGGCGTGTCTCGGCCTATTACAAAAGCGCCGCGATGCATTACTCGCTACGGTCGATGCTGGGCGACTCCGCCTACTTCGCCGCCCTGCAAACGTACTGCGCCAAGTGGCTGTTCAAACATCCCTATGAAGATGATTTCACACAATCAATGGAAGAAGCCACCGGGCTCGAACTCGATCCCTTCCTGGATCAGTGGTATTATTCGCGAGACCGACTCGACTATGCCGTCAACGGTGTCAGTACTCGTCGCGACGATTCAACCCGCGAGTACACGCACACCGTAAAACTAAAACGCCCCGGCAAATTCGTCGCGCCGGTCGAAGTCTCCGTCATCTGGGAACAAGGCGATACCTCGCTGTACATCGTGCCACCCGAAGGTATGGAGTATCCCCGCCCCGGCTATCGCATACTGCCAACCTGGAACCAGTTCCGCCGCTATTCCGACAAGTATCAATTCGATATCCGCTCGCAGCGCCAAATCAAGAAAGTTGTGCTCGATCCCGACTGCATCAGCATGGACATCAACCGGCTGAACAACTCGACCGGAATCCTGCCGCCTATCGAATTGCGCCTCGACAACATGAAATACGACCGCACACCGGTAAACAAATATGCCCTGCGTTTGCGCCCCGATCTTTGGTACGACACACCCAACGGTCTGCAGATCGGCGCGCACAGCCACGGTTCTTATCTTGAAGCCATCGACAAATTCTCCACTGACCTTCGTGTCGGTTCCAAATCCGGCAAAGTCACACTCGACTACACGACCAGCGATCTGTTCAAACCGTTCGGGTCGATGTCGGCGCTCGGTTTTCGCTGGCTCGCCGCCGATCGTCGTCAGATGTTTCAAGTCTCCCTTGAAAAGATCTTCAAGCGCTGGTACTCGCGACCCGATCGCGTTTACATTCGTTTTGATCATTCGGTCATACACTCAAGCCCCGAAAGCGACAACCGCACGGTCGCCCCGCCCGACAACTTTGCGAAATACCTGAGCGACCCGAATTGGGAAATGTCGCAGATATGGACATCCTCGGCGCATGTCGGCTGGTTACAGACATTCCACAACGGCGAACTCTGGCTCGACGGCAACTCGCAAGCCGTTGTCTACGGTGAGTACGACGAAAATCGCGCCGCTATCGAGGACCGCATCGACGCCCGACTGAAGATCTCGATTCCGAGACGAGCGACTTTCGATCTGCGCGCCGGATTCAATCAGACCTTCGGCCGACCACCGGCGCAATTTGTTCGTCAACTTTCCCGCGCTCGCGCCATCGATAATTTCACCGACACGAAAATCTTCCGCTCGCCCGGATCGTTTCCAACCAAGTGGGGATCGGATTTCTATTTCTCCGGTGGCCCGGTGCGCGGGTATCAGGACAGAGCAATCTGGTTTTACGATTCTTGGAATACATCGGTTGAGATTACCCCGCCCGATCTCTTGCCATTCCGCTGGTTCAAGAGTGTTCCGCTGGTCGGTGGCTTCTTGTCCAAAACAGATCATTCCATTTGGCTCGACGCCGCCTGGGTGACAATGCAAAACTCCGAGTACGACTACCGCGCCCCAATCAGCGCCAGCGAAACATCCATCGACGGCGAGAGCATGCGCTCTTACACATCGGCCGGCTTATCGCTGAATTTCCCGCCGATCTGGTCGCAACAACATGTGCGATTCGATTTCCCCCTTTATCTCAATCGCCCCGCACCCGGCGCCAAAGAGTTTGCCTTCCGTTTCTCCGCCGCGTGGGTATTGCCGGCGAAGTGGTGATGAGAATGCGTTGAGGTGCTAAAAGCAGGTGATGACGATCCGGCTGGACATTGCCTCGCCAATCTTCCAACCAACGACTGCGCCCACCAGCCC
>CAYVWS010000179.1:0-4875 GCA_964455535.1 uncultured Ignavibacteriales bacterium
GCGTGCGATTCGCCGCCGGTCCGGCAAATAGATTTCGAATAGCTCAAGGTCTTTTGTAGGGCGGGTTCCTCTCTGAACCCGCCTTTCTTTTGTTCCATCCTGTAGCTAACTCCTCGTGCGCGACAGGTATCCTGCAGGAAATACGGGCTTCGACTCCGCTCAGCCCGACGCTGGCGCGCCCATCCAAAATTTGTGCAGTTCTACTATGTGAACTTGCCTTCGGAGATATCCTCGTCGGATAGCTGCTTCATGGTGACAAACAATCGTAGCCAACACTCGGAAGATCGGAACGTCGCCCTGAGCGGAGTCAAAGGGCGTCTCTTTGTTGCGGTCAGGTTTGTGCGCGGCAGGCATCCTGCCTGCCCGTCCCCAGTTAATATCCCCCACAATTTTATTGACCCCACTTGCCACATCGCTCACACCCGATTATATACCCAATGAATCCATTCCTTGAGAGGACTGGTGTGAACTTGTTGTCGCCCAGCAAGGAATTCGGCGACCTGTGAACTGGAATCACAAACTAAGGAAATAACATGGAAGCAAAATCCGGAGGATTGTCCAAAGGATGTCTCATCGGCATCATTATCGCCAGCGTCGTGCTCCTTTTGGTGATCGCCACCATCGGCTTCTGCTGGTACAACAAGGATAAGATCGTCAGGTGGGGCGCCGTGTACTCAGCCAACGAAATCAAGGCGGAGATATCCCGTCATCCCGAAATGGCCGACACCACACGTTTCAACTCGTTTGTCGACGGCTTCGTGTCACGACTGGCGGCGGACTCTCTGGACGATGCTCGTATCCAGAATTTGGCGGTACTTATGCAGCCGCTGACTACCTGGGGAGCCGATAAGAAACTCGACACCGCCGAAATTCAGAAAATCAGCGATGCCATGATCGCATTCTACCCGGATCTTGGGTCTATGCGCCCGATTCCATTGACCGAAATGGCTGCGCCTGCTGATTCAACCACCACGCCGCAAACGACCGATACGGCCTCAACCAAATAAGCGGAGACAGATTGGACTTCCTCACAGTCATAGTTGTACTTGTCGTCGCCTACCTATTGGGTGGAATTCCCTTCGGGTTGCTGGTGGCCCGCGGCTATGGCGTGACTGATATCCGCGCTCACGGTTCAGGCAATATCGGCGCGACCAACGTCTGGCGCACGGTCGGAGTCAAAGCGGCTCTCTGGGTATATCTCGGCGATATCGGTAAAGGGATTCTCGCCGTCGTTATCGCGCGATCTGTGAATCAAAACCTGATGCCGACCGACTACCTGCTTGTATTAACAGCGCTGGTAGCCGTGGCAGGTCATGTCTTCCCGATCTATCTGTCCTTCAAAGGCGGCAAGGGAGTCAACACCGCCCTCGGTGTCATGATAAGTCTCTTGCCGTGGCACGCCCTGATCGCGCTGGCTGTATTTATCATAACTGTCTCCGCATCGAAGTATATATCTCTCGGATCGGTTATCGCGTCGGTGTCGCTGTTCTGTTCGACGCTGACGGAAAAGCTCTTCATCGATCCGGAGCGTTCATCGATTTACACTGTCCTCACCGCCTTGATCATGTTTCTCGTTATCTATACCCATCGCGCCAATCTCTCCCGCATCAAATCCGGTACCGAAAACAGATTCACTCTGTCAAAGAGGGGAGAAGCGTGATCCCATGAGTGCGCGCATCGGAATCATTGGCGCCGGGTCATGGGGAATGGCCGTTGCCCGTTTGCTTTGTCTCAACGGTCATCAGGTCACTTTGGCCGAGCCCGACTCACGCGAATACCAAATTCTGATAGAACAGCGCGGCAACCCGTCGCGCCTACCCAAGTTCCGCCTGCCCGACGCTGTGAAATTATCCGACAATCCCCAGTCCGCCGTCGATTCCGCCGATCAAATTGTCCTGGCTATTCCGTCGCAGTATCTTCGATCTGTCATCTCGAAGCTCTCGTTCGTGAATCAAAAGTCGAAGGTCATCGTCAACCTCGCCAAGGGCCTCGAACTCAAGACGCTTGACCGCATGTCTACTGTGATCGCCGAGGCGACCTCCGTCTCTGGCGAGCGTATCGTCGCCGTCTCGGGCCCCTCCCACGCCGAAGAAGTCGCTCTCGATATGCCGACTACCGTGGTGGCTGCGGGAATCAGTCTCGATATCGTCGCCCAGGTCCAACAGACTTTCAGCGGCTCGACTTTTCGCGTCTACGCCTCCGATGACATTATCGGCGTCGAGCTCGGCGGCTCGCTCAAAAATATCATCGCCATTGCCTCTGGGATCGCCGACGGCCTCGGCATGGGTGACAACACCCGCGGTGCCCTGGTCACGCGCGGACTGGCTGAAATGACCCGTCTGGGTGTGGCAATAGGCGCCAAGCCAGAGACCTTCGCCGGTCTGTCCGGTCTTGGCGATCTGGTGACTACCTGCTCGTCGACTCACAGCCGCAACCGGCATGTGGGGGAGAGGATCGGGCGCGGCGAGCCACTTTCGGCTATATTGGGATCGATGACAATGGTCGCTGAGGGGGTCGACACCGCTCGCGCCGGTCGTGAACTCGCGTCACGCAAGAATATCGAAATGCCTATTACCAATGAAGTTTGCCGGGTCTTGTTCGAGCAGAAATCTCCCCAAGCGGCAGTTGCCGATCTCATGGGACGCTCGCTCAAACCCGAAGTCTGGCAAAAAGAATCACGGGGAAACACAGGAGATCGTCATGAAACCTGCAAATGACGAAAAACGGTATTATTCCATCAGCGAAGTCTCCCGCATGACGGGACTCGAGGCCTATGTCCTGCGCTACTGGGAAAAGGAATTCCCCGTGCTTAAGCCGCGCAAGAATCGCGGCGGTAATCGCCTCTATACATCGGGCGATATCGAACTTATCAACCGGATCAACCATTTACGCAGCCGGGAAAAGCTCACGATCGCCGGCGCCCGAACTAAGCTGATGATGCGCCGCCCGAGCGAAGAGAAAACCGAGATGACCACTCAGGCCAGAATGCAGACAGTCATCGGGCTCTTGCGAAAAGAGGTCGAAGACCTGCTGAAACTTTTCCCTTGAGTTCGGCCCGGATTGCGGTAGATTTACAAAAGTAGCGGCGTCGTTTCGACGTCCAAAATTGTCGGAGCGTAGCGCAGTTGGCTAGCGCACTCGCTTGGGGTGCGAGAGGTCGGCCGTTCGAATCGGCTCGCTCCGACCATTTTTTTTCTGGTCCGTACCGATGAATACTCAACCCGATTCGTCTTCTGAACTCCGCTCCATTTCAGCGCTTGTGTTGGTGCCGGCCTACAAAGCCGCCCGCTATCTTCCGGAACTCATTCCCAGGTTGCGCGCGTTCGTATGCGACGAGAATATCTTGGTAGTTAACGACGGTTCCCCCGACGATACCGAATCAATTCTCAATCGTCTGCATGTCCGTCACCTCACCCACGAGGTAAACAAGGGAAAAGGAGCGGCGTTGAAGACCGGATTCGATTACGCGATTGAGCAGGGGTATCGCTCAGTCCTCACCATCGACGCCGACTTGCAACACCTTCCCGAAGAAGTCCCGCGTTTTCTCGCCCGCGACGACGGCAACACCATCATCATCGGCACTCGTGACATCGACCGCAAAATCATGCCCTATGATCGCTGGCTGACCAACAACCTGACTTCAATTATCATTTCGATCTTTTCCACCCAGCGTGTACGCGATTCGCAATCCGGCTACCGCTTGATTCCGGTGTCGGCGCTCAAAGCGCTCCAGTTGAAAACGGTCAATTATGATTTTGAATCGGAGATGCTCTTCAAATCCGGGCGACTGGGTATTCCGGTGGCCGAAGTCCCGGTCTCGACTATCTACGAGGGCTCGCATTCCTACATCAATCCCCTCACCGACACGCTCCGCTTCATCCGCCAGATCTGGAAACGCATCTGGGCCTGAAGTCGCATTTCGCCCCCTACATCTTGCCAACCCCGTAATCATCCACTACCATGCGCCGCATGTCCACCCGCAAACGCATTCTACTGACCAACGATGACGGCTATTTCGCCGACGGCATCACCGCGCTGTTCCGCGAATTGTCACGAACTCACGATGTTGTACTGGTTGCTCCCGACCGCGAACAATCGGCGTCGTCTCACTCGCTGACGGTCAACCGCCCGCTCCGAATGCATCAAATCGGCAAGAACCAATATTGCACCGACGGCACTCCCACCGACTGCGTGATGCTGGCCCTGCATGTTGTCTACAAAAACCGTCGACCGGACATGATTATCTCCGGGATAAATCTTGGCGGCAACATGGCCGACGACGTCACCTACTCAGGCACGGTCGCCGCGGCAATCGAAGGGGCAATCCTGAGAATTCCGTCAATTGCCATGTCGATGGCCAACTATGAACCCGGCATGTCGTTTCGGCTCGCCGCCAAATTCGCCGCCCGTCTCGTGACAATTTATCCGCGACTTGGATTGGATTCGTCGACTTTTCTCAATGTCAATTTCCCGGCTGACACGGGGAAGCCCTATCGGTCGTTTGAGTTCACCGGTCAGGGCTTTCGGCAGTTCAAAGACATTGTCTCTCAAAAGAAAGACCCCCGTGGGCGCTCGTACTTCTGGATCGGCGGCAAGCCGGTCTGGACATCCTCAAAAGGGTCGGATTTCGACGCCGTCCGGCGAGGTCTGGTCTCCATTTGCCCGATGAAACTCGATTTCACCAACCACCCCGAACTGTCGCGACTTCGCGAATTTCATTTGGCAAAATCCCGTCGGCGATAACTGTTGACTCTCGGTATAAATGCCGTATACTACCAGCCCCCTGAGGGATTGATTCGGGGCGTGGCGCAGTTGGTAGCGCGCTTGGTTCGGGACTAAGAGGTCGCTGGTTCAAATCCAGTCGCCCCGAGTTCT
>CAYVWS010000180.1:0-4861 GCA_964455535.1 uncultured Ignavibacteriales bacterium
TCGGAGTAGCGTCGGCCGGGGAGAATACGGCCGGTGAATTCGTCGACAATCATCACCTTGCCGTCCTGCAAAACGTATTCGACATCTTTTTCATAGAGCGAATAGGCGCGCAGAAGCTGATTGATGGCGTGGACTTTTTCAGAACGGTCACCGTGGAGCTTGTACGCTGCCTCGGTTTTCTTTTGGCGCTCTTCGACAGAAAGTGACGCATCACCTTCAATTTCGGAGAGCATAACCGAGAGATCGGGAATTTCGAACAGCTTCTGCTGATCGGAAGAAAGCTGCGCGGTGCCGAGGTCGGTCAGTGCGATCGAGTGTTCGCGTTCGTCGATGAAGTAGTACAGCCGGTCGTCGATTTCGTGAAGCTTCTTATCACGCATGTAGTCGGCTTCGACTTCGTTGACCAGTTTGGTGATGCCCGACTCTTTCAGGAGTTTGAGCAGTCGTTTGTTCTTGGGCGAGCCGCGACGGGCCGCCAGCAAGAGTGAACCGGTTTCGAAATCATCCTGTTTCTCGGTCGATTCCATCGCCCGCTCGACTTTGCCGAGCATGTCGTTGATCAGATTGGTCTGACGGCGGACGATATTTTCAACCGTCGAGCGCATCTCGCGGTAGCGATCATGGCCGGAGGATTCTACCTGGCCGGAGATAATGAGCGGCGTACGGGCCTCGTCGATCAGAATCGAATCGACTTCGTCGATGATGGCATAGTGATAATTGCGATGCACGCGATCTTCGGCGCGCTGGGCCATATTGTCGCGCAGATAATCGAAACCGAATTCGTTGGCGGTCCCGAAGGTGATGTCGCATTGATATTGCACACGCCGTTCGGCGTTGTTCATCTGATTTTGAATGACGCCTACGGTGAGGCCCAAGAACTCGTAGATCTTCCCCATCCACTCGCGGTCACGGCGGGCAAGGTAGTCGTTGACGGTTACAATATGCACACCCTTGCCGGTGAGGGCATTGAGGTAGGTCGGCAGGGTGGCGACAAGGGTTTTTCCTTCACCGGTGCCCATTTCGGCGATCTTGCCGTTGTGTAGTTCCACGCCGCCCAACAACTGAACGTCGAAATGCACCATGTTCCACTGCACAGGTAAACTCACGACATCCCATGTCGTGCCGACATGGCGATTGCAGGCGGCTTTGACGACCGCGAAGGCCTCGCACATGATGTCGTCGGTGGTTTCACCATCGGCGAGTCGCTTCTTGAATTCCTCGGTCTTGGCGCGGAGCGCTTCGTCGGGGAGGTCTTTGAACTGCTCGAAGTACTCGTTCATTTCGGCGACCAGCGGCCAGATCTTCTTCTGATCGCGTTCGTACTTGGTGCCGAATATCTTTTCTAAGAATTTAGCCATGTATCTTCCGTTTCGTCCTATGGTCGTGTACCGGTAAACACCAATAATACCACAGTTGTTCGCGCAAGGCAATTGGCTCTCCGTGAGCAGGGGAGACGTCTTGCCAAGCGCGTGTCAGTCAGATAGATTTGGCCCATGTCATCTCAGCAGCAAGGGATTGTGGTTGCATCGCGAGGGAAATCGTTCGATGTCCGCAGCGCCGATCATCAGGTCTATCGCTGCGATGTCCGTCAGAAAGTAAAAGTGGCGGTCAAGCAGGAAACGCCGGTGGCGGTCGGCGATGATGTCATGTTCACGGGTTTGCCGGATTTCACCGGCGCTATCGACAAAGTACTGCCACGCCGCACTACCTTTAGCCGCCCGGCCAAAGGGGGAGAGATCGCGCACAAGCAGATCATTGCAGCCAATCTCGATCAGTTGGTGATCATCGGGTCAGTTGTGTCGCCGCCGCTTAAAACCGGATTGATTGACAGATTTATCATAGCGGGAAAACTGGGGGAGATGTCGCCGGTTGTGGTCATCAATAAAGTTGATCTTGATGAAGCGGGAGAAGCCGAATCAGTGGTTACTGCCTATCGAAACGCCGGATTTATGAGCTTTGCGGTTTCCGCCAATACCGGGAGCGGTCTTACCGAACTGCGCGACGAACTGCGTGAGCACCGCTCGCTTTTTGTCGGACATTCAGGCGTGGGCAAGTCATCGATCCTGAATCAACTTGTGCCAGGTCTTACGCTCAAGACGCGCGAAGTGTCCGACTATTCCAATCGCGGCAAGCACACCACGACCGCAATTGAGTTGTATGAACTACCCGACGGCGGTTTCGTAGGCGACTCGCCCGGCCTGAAAGTCATGGGTTTTGATGCAATCGATGCCGACGCGGTCGTCGAGTATTATCCTGAGTTCGAAAAGTATCGCGGTGACTGTAAATTCCAACCGTGCACCCATCTCCATGAACCGGGATGCGCGGTCAAAACTGCGCTGAACAGAAAAGAGATCAGTCAGTTCAGATACGAAAATTATGCGGCGATAGTCGCTTCGCTTGAATAACACAAAAATCCGGTAAGTTAAGGTATTGTAGAAACTTACCGATACATACAAGGACGTATGGCCACCCGCAACAACATTGAATTCCGCGTTGGAATCATTGTCCTTTTCTGCCTGTTCTTACTGGCCGGGTCGGTCTATTGGCTCCAGGGGTACAAGCTCGAGCGCAATTCGCAGATTATTCGCGTACAATTCGACGATGCCGGCGCACTGTCCGTCGGCGATCAGGTTACGGTCAGCGGTATTTTGAAAGGGAAAGTGCAGAAGCTGGAACTTGCCGAGGATGGCGTACTGGTCGAATTGAGGGTGTGGAAAGATGTCGTCCTCAAGCGCGATGCGACATTCACGATCAAGAACATGGGTGTCATGGGCGAGCGGTTTGTCGCTATCGTGCCGGGAAAAGACTCGGCACTTTTTGACAACAGCGGCGTTGTACAGGGTCAATATGACACCGGTCTGCCGGATGTCATGGGCGCGATGGGAAATATGATCACTGAACTGCGCGAAATGGTATCGTCGATTAAGCGCACCGTTGCTTCCGACTCGTCGCTGGCGAAATTCAATGCCACGATTTCTAATTTCGAGTCGGTGAGTGCGTCGCTTGAGCGCTCGGTCGTCCGGAACGAGGACAAATTCCGTGAGTCGGCCGAAAACTTCGTGTCGGCGTCCAAGAGAATGAATCAGCTTGTGCATAGAAATTCTGTGCTGATCGACTCGGCCTCGGATCGCCTGAACCGGGGATCGGCGAAAATGGAAATATTCACCTACCAGCTCGACACGATTGCCGTTTCGGCGCGCAAGTTTGCCAA
This sequence comes from uncultured Ignavibacteriales bacterium, assembly GCA_964455535.1. GTDB lineage: Bacteria > Zixibacteria > MSB-5A5 > GN15 > FEB-12 > JACRAV01. The sequence continues at coordinate 3,212 of CAYVWS010000180.1, forward strand.
GATGCTCGAAAACGAGGACGGCACCCTGCCGCTTCTGATGCAGGATCGGCGGCTGTACGACGATTTGCGCAAGACGGCTTCGTCGCTTGATGAACTGGTAGCCGATATCCGCCAACACCCCAAGAAATATATCAACGTCAAAGTAGAACTGTTCTGATCATGTCCAAATTCACGCTCGCCTTCGGGATTCACAATCATCAACCGGTCGGCAACTTCGAGGCAGTCTTCGAAGACGCTCATCAAAAATCATATTTGCCGTTTCTGAAACTGTTGGAATCATTTCCTAATGTGCGGCTTTCGCTACACCAGTCGGGGATTTTGTGGAAGTGGCAGAAAGAACATCATCCGGATTACTTCGAGTTAGTTGGCAAACTGGTAGATCGCGGCCAGATCGATTTGTTGACCGGCGGTTTTTATGAGCCGATTCTGTCATCGATTCCGGAGCGCGATGTGCGCGGTCAGATTGCCAAGCTGTCCGGCTTTTTGAAGTCGCACTTCGGAATCTCGTGTGAAGGCCTCTGGCTCACCGAACGAATTTGGGAGCCGCACCTACCAAAAGTGCTATCCGAATCGGGGGTGAGATTCCTGCCGGTCGACGATACCCATTTCATCTATGCCGGATTCGAGCATGCCCAGTTGACCGGGCCGTTTGTCACCGAAAACGAAGGGAAGTCAGTTACGCTGCTTCCGATTCAGAAAAAACTGCGCTACCTGATCCCGTTCGGGAAAGTCGAAGACGTCATCAACGAACTGCGCAGCCAGGCGGAGAAAAATCCCGGCGGCGTCGCGGTCTATGCCGACGACGGCGAGAAGTTCGGCGTCTGGCCGGAAACATATCGCCATTGTTACGAAGATCGCTGGCTCTTAAACTTGTTCGAAGCGTTCGAGCGAAACCGGGATTGGCTGAATGTGACGACACTCACGACAGCCGCACAGCGCACCCCGGTTGGTCGGGCGTATCTTCCGACGGCTTCGTACGAAGAGATGCTTCACTGGGCACTGCCGACCAAAGCGTTTGTCGAATACGAAGAATTCGAGCACTGGCTTAAGGGTCACGATCGCTGGGAGAAGTCCGGACGATTCGTACGTGGCGGTCACTGGCGCGGATTTCTGGCAAAGTACGAAGAATCGAACCTGATGCATAAGAAGATGCTCTGGGTCTCAAATCAGGTTGGCCAGCTTGCCGATTCAAGGACAGTCGATCAGGCAATAGTAGAGCAGGCCAAAGACCGGTTGTATGCCTCACAATGCAACTGCCCCTACTGGCACGGCGTATTTGGCGGGTTGTATCTGCCGCATATTCGTCAGGCGGTCTACAGCGCTATGATCGAATCAGCGCACCTGTGTCGGTCGCACGCAAAAGAATCTCAGTCCGTCACTCAGCTCGATTACGACAACGACGGCCGCCCTGAAGTCGTTTTGCAGAATCAATCGACAACGGCCGTTGTCAAACCAGACCGGGGCGGATCGCTTCTTTCTTTCTCGATTGGCCCACAGGCGTTCGAGTTGACCGACACACTCTCACGCCGCCGCGAAGGGTATCACAGTAAATTGACGCAAGCGGTCGCGCCCGGAGGAAATTCCGGCACCGCCAGCATCCACGATCAGGTACTCACCAAAGAAGAGGGGCTGAGTCGTTTTCTTGTCGAA
>CAYVWS010000181.1:0-4852 GCA_964455535.1 uncultured Ignavibacteriales bacterium
AAAACTCCCCACATCGTTCTTTCGATCCTGCTGGCGGGTACGGTGGCGGCCCAAACGACACCCCCGAACGGCATTCGCACCAAGACACCGACCCTTAAGGCGTTCACCCACGCCCGGATCGTCGTGTCACCAACACAGACAATCGAAAACGGTACTCTGCTCATTGCCGATGGCAAAGTGAAAGCAGTCGGCGCTTCGGTCACTGTACCAAGCGGCGCGACCGTGATCGATCTGTCAGGCAAAACAATCTACCCCGGCTTGATCGACCCGTACACCGCTTACGGCCTGCCCAAAGACGAAGGTCGCGGGCGCGGACGATGGGGTGATGATCGCGGCCCTCAGCTTGAAGGCAAACGGGTCGGCTGCAATGCCTGGAACGATGCCATCCATGCCGAGAAAAACTGGGTGGAAATGTTCCAACCCGATTCCGAAGGCGCCGATGAACTGCTCAAGCAGGGCATTACCGTCACACAGTCGCTCAAGATGGACGGGGTCTTTCGCGGCCGGTCATTTGTAACCCTTCTGGGAAAAGGCCTGCCCAACGATCAGGTCATCCGGCCATATTCGTGGCAGGCAGCTTCTTTCGATAAAGGCACATCAACGCAGGATTACCCAAGTTCGCTCATGGGATCAATCGCACTGGTGCGGCAGATGTTCTTGGACGCCGACTGGTATCGCAAAGCGCAGGCCGCTTACAGCGCCAATCCAACGGTCAAGATGCCGGAATTCAACACTGCGCTCGACGCATTAGCTAAAGCCCCGGGCGAAAAGATCATCTTTGAAACCGACGATGAGCAGACGGTTCTGCGTGCCGCCCGAATTTCGAAAGAATTCGCGACGCCCTTTGTCATCGTCTCAAGCGGCTACGAGTATCGAATTGCAGATCAAATTGCCGCTGCGGGATTGCCGCTGATTGTGCCGGTCGTCTATCCGAAAGCCCCCGAAGTAAAGACTATCGAAGACGAACTCGACGTCACCCTTGAGCAGCTCCGTCACTGGGAGATGGCCAAGTCCAATGCCGCCCGCCTCTCAAAAGCGGGTGTGAAGTTTGCATTCACTACCAAAGGACTCAAAGACCGCTCTGAATATCTCAAAAATATTCGCGACGCTGTTACTTATGGATTGTCAAAAACCGCCGCTCTTTCCTCGCTGACTACCGTCCCAGCCGAATTGTGCGGCGTTTCCTCGCAGGTCGGAACACTCGAAGCCGGCAAATTCGCCAACTTTATTGTCACTGACGGCGATCTGTTCGATACCAAGACTTCGATCTACTCCACCTGGGTCGCCGGAGATGAAAGTCAATTCAAGCCGCTCGATCAGACCGATTTTCGCGGCGAGTACTCGGTGAAACTCGGCGATAGGGACGTGACGCTTTCAGTCAAAGGCGAAATCGACAAACCCTCCGGCGAATTCACATCCGGCGAGACCAAAGCAACACTCGCGTCGGTACAGGCCCAAAAGTCCAAAATATTCTTCTCGGCCTCGCTCGATTCTCTCGGCATGGCGGGCACAGTCAGATTTTCGGCGCGGAAGACCGGAGCGAATCTGGCTGGCGTGGGAGAAACATCCGATGGCTCACACTTTGATCTGATCGGAACCCTGACCACTCCCTTTTCACCCGAGCCGGATACCGGCAAAGCCGCAAAGAAATCCGCCGACACCGCAATGCTCTCAATGCTTACTTTCCCGAATACTGCCTTTGGATATGCTCATGCGCCGACACAGCAAAGTGTCCTGATCAAGAACGCCACCGTCTGGACCAGTGAACAGGACGGCATCTTAGAGAATACCGACGTGCTGGTGCAGAACGGCAAGTTCGCCAAAATTGGAAAGAATCTTGCGGCGCCGCTTGGTGTGCAGAAGATCGACGCTACCGGACTGCATCTTACGCCCGGCATCATCGATGAGCATTCGCACATCGCCATTTCAAAGGGTGTCAACGAAGGAACAGCCTCGGTCAGCGCCGAAGTCCGCATCGGCGATGTGATCGATCCAAACGATATCGACATCTACCGCGCCTTGGGCGGAGGGGTGACGATTACCCACTGTTTGCACGGATCAGCCAACGCAATTGGCGGTCAATGCCAGGCGATCAAGTTGAAATGGGGCAGCAGCGCCGATGATCTAAAATTTGCCGCCGCGGCTCCCACGATCAAATTCGCGCTGGGCGAAAATGTCAAACAATCCAACTGGGGCGACAAGAATGTCATCCGCTACCCGCAGACGCGCATGGGAGTGGAAACGATCGTGAAGGACGCCTTCCAGGCCGCTAAGGAATACGCCGCCGACTGGGATGCCTACAACGCTCTGCCGGCCAAAGACCGGGCGCGGACAATGCCGCCGCGCAAAGATATTCAACTCGATGCCTTGGTCGAAATTTTGCGGAGTCAGCGCTTCATCCACTGCCACTCGTATGTGGCGACCGAAATTCTCATGCTGATGCGTCTGGCCGAACAGTTTGGATTCAAAATACAGACCTTCACTCACATTCTCGAAGGATACAAAGTGGCCGATGAAATGGCCGCTCACGGCGCCACCGCCAATTCATTTTCCGACTGGTGGGCCTACAAACACGAAGTCTACGACGCAATTCCGCAAAATCCCGGCCTCATGCAGGCCCGCGGTGTGCTCGTCGGCATTAATTCCGATTCGCCAGAAATGGGGCGACGCCTCAATCAGGAGGCGGCGAAATCGATTATGTACACGAACATGAGCGAAGTTGACGCCCTCAAGATGGTCACGATCAATCCGGCGATTCAACTTAAGGTGGATAGTCGAACCGGGAGTATCAAAGTCGGCAAAGACGCCGACTTCGTTATCTGGACTGATAACCCGCTGTCGGTCTATGCCAAGCCGACGCAAACCTGGATCGAAGGCGCACAGTATTTCAGCTTGACGACCGACTCGACGATTCAGGCCGAAAACGAAGCCGAGCGCGCCAAACTGATTCAGAAAGTTCTGTCAAGCGGCGACAAAGGCGGCGAACCCGGTATGGGACGCCGACGAGGCGAACCGCGATGGGACTGCAACGATGTCTACGACGTCTGGGAGAAGCTCCATGAAGAAAACTAAACTCTTCGTCACGCTGGCCGTGCTGCTCTGCGCCTGCACCGTATCGGCCAACAATATCGTCCCGGCCAAAGCGCAGACTGTCCCGGTCCTGCTCAAAGGCGGAAACCTCTATACCGTTTCGCATGGCGTACTCGAAGCAACGGACTTGCTCTTCGAAAATGGCAAGATCACCAATATCGCCAAGAATATCGCCGCGCCGAGCGGTGCGCAAATTGTCGATGTCACCGGCATGAATGTCTATCCCGGAATCATCGCCGCCAATACTCGGCTTGGTCTGATCGAATTCGACGAAGGCGCCCGCGGCACCAACGACCTGGCGGAAGTCGGATCGAATAATCCCGATGTCGCCTCGCACGTTGCCTACAATCCTGATTCCGAAGTCCCGCCGACGGTGCGCTCCAACGGTATCACCACCGCGCTGATTGTTCCGCAGGGTCGCCTGATTACCGGAAAGTCGTGTCTGTTGGATCTCGACGGCTGGACAAAAGAGGACGCCGCAGAGAAACTGATAGTCGGCCTGCATATGGCCTGGCCGCGCGCCTCGATCATCACCGCCTGGTGGATGGACAAATCGGCTGAAGATCAGAAAAAAGAAATGGAAGATGGCCGTCGCAGCATTACCGACATCTTCGACAATGCCCGCGCTTATTCGGTAGCCAAAAGAGCAAATCCCAACCTGAAGATCGATTCACGCTGGGAGGCAATGCTTCCAGTCCTGTCCGGTGAACAGCCGGTGTTTATCGCGGCCGATGATTATCGCCAGATCGATCAGGCGGTCAGCTTTGCAATACAGCAAAAGATCAAAATGATTTTGGTCGGCGGCGCGGAATCCTGGCGCGCAACCAAACTACTCAAGGACAACAATATTCCGGTCATACTCGGCCCCACTACGGCCATGCCGTATCGCGCCGACGACGACTACGACCAGCCCTACAAACTGGCGCGGATGCTCGACGACGCCGGTGTGAAATGGTGCATGTCCCCCGGCGGCGCCGGATGGAACTCGCGCAACCTGCCATTCTATGCCGGATTTGCCTCTGCTTTTGGATTAAAGAAAGATGCCGCGCTGCGGGCGGTCACCCTCTCCCCCGCCGAAATTCTGGGTGTGAGTGATATGCTCGGCTCGCTCGATATCGGCAAGAAGGCGACCATTGTTGTTTCAAAGGGCGATATCCTCGACCCGATTCATGCCGGAGTCACCAAAGAGTGGATTGCCGGACGCGAAATCAACCTCGATAACAAGCAGCTTCAGCTATACCGAAAGTATTCGCAGAAGGGCAAGCAGTAACCCACGAAGAAAGTACACCGCAAGCCCGGCACAAGAAGTGCCGGGCTTGTTTGTTTTCGCTTAGAATGCGAAGTCAAAGCCCATACTGGTTTTGTTCGTATCGTAAGCCGATAACTGCCAGTTGAACCAAAGTCGAAGATTGAACGGCGAGATGAACGGCGTGAGATTTCCTATCGAGAATCCGGCCTCAGTATACGCTTTCTTCGCCACCCGAATTTCGTCGCGCAACGTTTGCGAAGTCCGATAGTCGTCGGTCCAAAACGCGGCCCCTCGAATGGAAACAGAGAACGGCAGTTTCGAAATGCCCGGCAAATGAGTCAGCGCGAAAGCCCGTTTGCCGAAGTCGTGATCGACTGTAATCGATGCCGCTCGCGATCCTGCGAAGTTCACCTCATTGAGCGTGGCAAAACCCCGCCGATCAAATAACCCGCCTGTTCCATAGTCTACAGCCAAAAGTGTTTGCGGTTCCGGAATTCCGGTCATTGTGCCGCC
>CAYVWS010000182.1:0-4838 GCA_964455535.1 uncultured Ignavibacteriales bacterium
TCGTGTGCGTAAACAAAGCTACGACAATTCCATCTACGTTGCAAGTCCGTTTCGCATGAAAACCCTGCTATTTCACATCCTCCCCTCTCCCTCTTGCGCGGGGGGTTGAGTTAGGTATCTTGCGGGCACAAGTGGCGTCAATACTATGTCAATGACTGTAACCATACTCTTATCTCTCGCCGCTGCTGTCATCGGGTGGCTCGTGGCATCGGCGTTTGTAAGAAAGCAGTTTGGCGATCAACTAACTGAAGCGCAGAGTCAAAGGGCGACAGCCGAGGGGCAGGTGTCGGCGCTCAATGCGACGATCACCCAACTTCGCGCCGACTCCGACAAGGTCAGCGCTAAGGCCGACGACGACTTCAAGTCGCTCCGTGCTACGCTTTCCACTGAGCAAGCGGCGCGTGTCAAGGCCGAGACTGAACTCAAAGAAGCCCAGCAGCGTCTGACCGAAGAGCGCGCGCTGATTGCCGACGCGCAGACCAAACTCTCCGACGCTTTCAAGGCGCTGGCGGCTAATTCGCTTTCGGAAAACAACAAGGCCTTCATGGACCTTGCCCGCACCACGCTCGACAAAGCGCTGACTGAGGCCAAAGGCGATCTCGGCAAAAAAGAGGAAGCGATCAAGGGACTGATCACACCCATTGCCGACTCGCTCAAATCATTCGACGAACATGTGCGTACGCTCGAATCAACCCGCCAGCAGGCGTATACCTCGCTTGAGGAACATCTGAAATCACTCTCGACATCGACTGAGCTACTCAAGCGCGAGACCGGCAACCTCGGCACCGCGCTTCGCGCGCCGCAGGTTCGCGGGCGGTGGGGCGAAATGATTTTGGAGCGGGTGGTGGAATTGGCCGGCATGTCGGAGCATTGCGATTTCACCAAGCAAGTCTCGACTGAAACCGAAGGCGGACGCCTAAGACCGGACTTGGTGGTACACCTGCCGTCGAATAGGAATATCGTCGTCGATTCCAAAGTCTCGCTTGAGGCATATCAACGCGCAGTTGAAGCGGGCAATGACACCGATCGCGAAGAGCTCTTGCGTACGCACGCTGGTCAAGTTCGCGCACACATGAAATCACTCGCGGGCAAAGCGTACTGGGATCAGTTCGATCAGACGCCGGAATTTGTGGTGATGTTTATTCCCGGCGAGTCGTTCTTTGCCGAGGCGGCGCATCGCGATTTGAATTTGATCGAGGACGGCATGCAGAACAAAGTCGTCATCGCGACGCCGACCACTTTGATCGCACTGATGCGCGCGGTGGCGTTTGGATGGCGACAGGAACAGATCGCCGAAAATGCAAAGGTCATTTCCGAACTCGGTCGCACACTTCATGATCGAATGCGGACATTGACTGAGCATCTTGCGGGAATTGGTCGTGGACTCGAAAAGGCGACATCGTCGTATAGCGATGCAGTAAGGTCCCTTGAATCCCGCGTTCTTCCCGCCGCCCGACGATTCAAAGAACTCGGCGCCGCCCCGGGCGAAGAAATCCCGCTTTTGGAGCCGGTTGAGGTGGCCCAGCGCCCGCTGAACCTTTTCAAGGGGCTGGAAGAATCGGGCAATCCAAAGACAAACTAATACGCTGTGCCGCAATGGGTTGCGCGGCGCCGCTAATTCATCGAAACGATTCCGATCGTGCCCCAAATCAGTCCAATCTCCCCTAAGAAAAATATTCAGTTTCTTCTGAAAATACCCTTGACAGTCTGAGGGGATGTAGTATCTTGTACTCGCAATCGGAAAGTGTTACTCTTTCTGTGGATTACCTAATATCGTCCACCCAGGTAGGATGACCACCTACCTGGGTTTTTCATTTCCCCCTCCAAATTCGATTTGTACCGCAAGAGAGATTGCGACGTCGTCCCGCCCGCCTTTGGCGCGCGGACTCCTCGCAATGACCAGACATGTGTCTGGACCTTGGGGCTACGCCGTTTTGGATCGAGATTGATCTGAATTGGTAGGGGCCAAAGCGTGTACCGCCCAGCAACACGGGCAGGCAGGATGCCTGCCGCGCACTCAATGTCGAAACCGCGGGGGTTTCGACCTCCAAGAGCCGTACAAGAAGGCGGGTTCGAGGACGGACCCGCCCTATAAGGAACTCGTGCTCTTACGAAAAATCGCCCGGTTGATTCTTGCCGCCGCAAGCCGTAGCTTGTCGGCGCATGAATGTCCCCAACTTCTTAACCCTCCTGCGCATCGTTTTGGCGCCGGTCTTCATGTTCTTTTTCCTGCTCGAGACCTTTCCCATGAAAGCCACCGGACTGGGGTTGTTTGTGTTCGCGGCGCTGACTGATCTGGCTGACGGGTACTACGCCCGCAAGCGCGGAGTGATTACCGGATTCGGCAAATTCATGGATCCGCTGGCAGACAAGATTTTGGTGTCATCGGCGCTGATCAGTTTTACAGCGCTTCGGTATGTCTCGCCGATTCCCGTGGCGCTGATTATCGGGCGCGAGTTTTTGATCACCGGGCTTCGACTGGTCGCCGCGTACAAGAGTGTGATCATTCCGCCGACGTTCGGGGCGAAGATCAAGACGTTTCTGCAGATGTGGGTGGTGGGACTGGTGCTGGCGTATGTTGTCGCGGTGAGCGCGATTGAATACTATCAGGTGTCACCGTCGCCCCTTGCAGGTTTCGACGCCGTGCTTTACACCAACTGGCTCATGTGGGTCACGGCGGTCGTCACGGTCTGGACCGGCATTGATTACATTATCAAATACTTCTCGATGGTTCGAAGTGTGCTGAGGTAGATTCGAAGAATGTATCAGAAATTCTCTTTGGCTGTTGCCACCGGACTCTACTCGGGATACCTGCGTCCGTTTTCGGGAACCTGGGGGACCATTCCGGCCTGGGCTCTGGCCTATTTCGTTACTGGCGCTCACCCGATTTGGCATATTGCCGCGACCATTGCGCTATTGTTTATCTCAGTCTGGGCAGCCGGTGAAGCCGAAAAGACACTTGGGCAGGATGCCAAGTCGATCGTGATCGACGAATGGGCGGGGATGTTTGTCTCGGTGCTGTTTGTGCCGGTGAGCTTGACTAACTATCTGATCGCGTTTGTTGCGTTCAGATTTTTCGATGTAGTCAAACTTCCGCCCGCCGCGCAGTTCGAACGGTTACACGGCGGCTGGGGAGTGACGATGGATGACGTTGCGGCGGGCGTTCACGCCTGTATTGTCGTACATATCTATCTTTGGATCATGCGCACGATAGCAGGATAAAATTGAAGAATGCCGCGTACAGTTGAAATACTCACGATCGGCGACGAAGTCCTGACCGGCCACACCGTCGACACCAACGCCAGCTGGCTGGCGACCGAACTCACCGGCGCAGGACTCACCATTTTGTATCAGTCGTCGGTGGGCGATGATATCGACACGATGGAGCAGGCAATTCGGCTGGCGATGAAACGCACTGATATTGTGATCGCCACCGGCGGGCTTGGGCCGACCGACGATGATCTGACCAAGCGCGCGATTGTCAAAGTATTCAAGCGGAATCTGATTTTCCACGAGGATGTTCTGGAATCGCTCAAATCGCGTTACGCCGCTCGCGGAATTGAAATGCCGGCGATCAATCAGAATCAGGCGCTGCTGCCGCAGGGGGCGACATTTTTCCCGAACAAACTCGGCTCGGCGGTCGGGATTTGCATAGTTGATCACGATCATCATTTTATTGCACTGCCCGGTGTACCCAAAGAAATGAAGCAGATCGTCACCGACGAAGTCATTCCGTATCTGAAGAATCTCGGCTCAGATCAGGCGATCTCGGTTGTCAAGCTTCGCACGACGGGCATTATCGAATCGAAACTGGCTGAGATGATCGCACCGGAATTGAAGCTCGAATCGGGAGTGCGTTTGGCGTATCTGCCGAGCTACAGCGGAGTCGATTTGCGTATTATTGCCGCAAGCGCGACACAGCAAGACGCCGACGCCAAAGCAGCGCGGTTGGCGAGCACGCTTGAGCGGGTCTGTGACAAATATCTGTACGGTCGTAACGACGACTCGCTTGAAGGAGTGATCGGAGAGTTGCTGGTGAAACGTCGCGCCAAACTCGCGGTGGCAGAATCGTGCACCGGCGGACAACTCGGGATGACGATTACATCGGTGGCCGGATCCTCGGACTATTTTCTGGGCGGGGTGCTGGCGTACGACAATCGTGTGAAGATATCGCAACTGGGTGTAGCGGAAGAAATATTGCGCCAACATGGCGCGGTCTCTGAAGAATGTGCCAAGGCGATGGCGACTGGCGCCAAGAAATTGCTGAATGCTGATTACGCGCTTGCGGTGACCGGTGTTGCCGGGCCGGGCGGCGGTACCCCTGAAAAGCCGGTCGGGTTGACATGGATTGGTATTGCTACGCCAGGCGGCGTGAGCGCGCGCAGTTTCAGGTTTTCAAGTGACCGTCAGGTCAATCGGACACGCGCAGTTTACTCGGCGCTTGAAATGCTGCGCCGGGAATTGTTGGGAATTGCATGATCCGGCTTTTCATCGCCTGGCCGCTAACGTCGCAAGTTGAGCAGGAACTCGGGCGAATTATTCAGATGCTCAGGCAAAAAGGGGGACGGATCAATTGGGTGGCGCCGCAGAACATCCACCTGACCGCACGATTTTTGGGCGACACCGACCAACGACTGCTTCCCGCTTTGAAATTAGTGATCGATCATGCCGCTTCACAGTCGCCCAAGACAAATCTGACGCTTGACAAACTCGGCACTTTTCCGAATATGAAACGTCCGCACGTGATTTGGGCCGGAATTGCAGGCGACATGAGTACTCTCCAGCAGACAGTGGACACTATCGAACGCGGTGTGCAGGAGCTGGGCTTCTCCCCCGAA
>CAYVWS010000183.1:0-4779 GCA_964455535.1 uncultured Ignavibacteriales bacterium
GGAGCGGCCAGCTCGCTCATTTTCACAAACCACTGATCGGACAGATACGGTTCAACAATGGTGTTGCAGCGATAGCAGGTCCCCAGAACCAGCGCGTACTTCTCGGCTTTCTCAAACTGCCCTTTTTTCTGTAGATCTTCAAGAAGGCGTTTGCGTCCTTCGAAACGGTCGAGTCCTTTGTATTTGCCTGCCTCTTCGTTCAGAGTGCCGTCGATATTGAGAATATTGATTTCCTGGAGATCGTGACGTTTCCCGATTTCGAAGTCATTGGCGTCGTGCGCGGGTGTCACTTTCATCACACCGGTGGCGAACGCCGGATCAATATGCGAGTCGGCCACAATCGGAATCTCGCGCTCCAGAATCGGAAGAAGGGCCGTCTTGCCGATCCATTTCTTATAGCGCGGGTCTTGCGGATTTACCGCGATGGCGGTGTCACCCAATACCGTCTCCGGTCGGGTAGTTGCTACTGTTAAGTACTCGTCCTCGCCTTTGATCTTATATTTGATATACCACAGCGTGCCCTCGGTTTCTTCGCGCACGACTTCATCGTCGGACAGCGATGTCTTGCACGACGGACACCAGTTCACGATGCGATGACCCCGATAGATCAGACCCTTCTCATACAAATGCCGGAAGACCTGCTCCACGGCTTTGGTCAAGCCGGCGTCGAGAGTGTATCGCGTGCGATCCCAATCGCAGGAACAACCGATTGTCTTTAGCTGGTTGAGTATCAGCCCTTTATTTTCGTTTGCCCACTTCGCGGTGCGCTCGACAAACGCCTCACGCCCGAGTTCGCGACGAGTGGTTCCCTCTTTCTTGAGCTGCTTTTCAACTATCACCTGTGTGGCAATGCCGGCGTGGTCGGAACCGGGCATCCACTCGGCTTCGAAACCGGCCATCCGGTGACGGCGCACAAGAATATCCTGAATCGTATTGTTAAGGGCGTGTCCGATGTGCAGAATAGATGTCACATTGGGCGGCGGGATGACCACTGAGTAAGTCGGCTTGGCCGAGTGTGGATCAGCGTGATAATACTTCCGATCAAGCCATGCCTTGTTCAGGCGGGCTTCGACTTCATGTGGATTGTATGCGGCCGATTTCTTGTCGCCCGCATCATTTATCTTGTTTTCGGTCATAGGTCCGGTGTATGCTTTCTGTCGAGCCGAGTTAACGCATTATGGCCCAACGTATAAACTTATATGATACCCCCCTTGGCGAGCGGTGTCAAGGGTTCACCGCATCGCGCTTTTGGTCATGTCTGATCTGAAGTCAAAGGTTCTCGATCCGAAGCTCACGCCATTTGATCGTCTGGTGGTGCTTATGAGCATCCTGCGTTCTCCGGAGGGGTGCAACTGGGACAGGGCGCAGACGCATCAGTCGCTCATTCCGTATCTCATCGAGGAGTCGTATGAGGTGGTAGACACGATCGAATCGAATCGGCTCGGCGATCTGCGCGAGGAACTCGGCGACCTCTTGGTACAAGTGGTATTTCACGCCCAGTTGGCATCGGAGCGGGGTGAATTTTCTATTGATGACGCAGTATCGGATGTAGTGAACAAGCTGGTACGCCGCCACCCGCATGTGTTCGGCGAAAAGAAAGATCTGAATCCCCAGCAGGTGCGTGATCAGTGGGAGCAGATCAAAACCAAATCGGGCGAGAAAAAGTCGGTCTTGTCCGGGATTCCCAAAAGCATGCCGGCGCTTACGATGGCTTACCGAATTGGAGAGAAAGCGGGAGGGGCAGGATTCGATTGGAAGAACGCCGCCGATGTCATCGCCAAACTCGAAGAGGAGCTTGGCGAAATCCAAGTCGCACTGGACTCGGATTCGGCCCGCCGAACGGAAGACTTGACAGAGGAGATCGGCGACCTCTTATTTGCCGCCGCTTCGTTCGCCCGAAAGGCGAAAATCGACCCGGAATTAGCGCTCAAGAAGTCGCTTTACAAGTTCATGGATCGGTTCGGCAAGATGGAAGCGCACTTGGCGCAACGTGGCGAGAGGATGGAAGATCACACCCTTGAGGAACTTGAAGAACTCTGGCAATCAGCGAAGCGCAAAACAAAGGATTGATCTCCGCTTTGAGCTGGACACATCAGGAAAAGTTTTCCGCTCACACAATATATGGTATGATATGAGTCGGCTAAACCACCAAAGACACCCGGAAAATTCCGTTTTTTTTGTTGTGTTGACAGTAGGGGGACAATAATTTAGGCCGCAATATAGCGACCCCTACTGGTATCACAAGTGACTTGAACATAAATGGTTGGGTTGTCTATAATGGATGAAGACAGGGCCGCGAGCCCTGGGAGGGAACGCCTATGAAGTGACGGTAATGCGTGAAGGAAGTCACAAGCGACTTTCCCGCACGCGCGACTTGTTTCTCACATGGTAGATGAAAATGGAAAACACTAACTGATAAACACCTTTATTTAAGGGAACTGTATGAAGAAACTTTTAACACTCTCAGTGGTTGCGATGCTGTTGCTTATAGCAGGCTCAGCTTTAGCTACCAACACTCGCGTGTTGACGATGGGTGAAGCCAATGGCATCGTGCTCGACGAAGCCAACATTTGGCTCTATCCGTCACGCATCAACATGTATCCGAATGTCGCCATCGGCGAAGTCGGTATGTTTGACTATTACAATGACGACTACTCTAGTGACATGGGTCAATTTGGGATTCATTGGAAATTCGGCGAAAAGAACCCTTGGGTTCTGGGAACCTATTTCTTTGATGCGTCCCAAAGAGGTACTTCGTACTACGGTAGCTATTACTACGGAGCAGGCGGAAACTACCTCGGATTGGGCCGCACTGAATTGCCGTTCCGCATTCCCGTGAGTTTGGATCCGATCGATTTCGGTTGGTTCGATCTGCCGTCAACTCCGACCTATAACGAAGAGAATCAGCGCTTTTCGATCTTCTACGGACGCAAGCTCGGCGGCAAGCCGTTCGGCTTTTATTTCAATAAGGTTCAGACTTCTTGGAAAGACGACTATCCGTCCTTTAAGGGTCAGGAAGGTCTCTCCGAGTACGACTTTGGCTTCGGCTTGACCGATGCTGCCGGCAAGTGGGACGTCGCCGTTGGTTACGACATGCTTTCTTGGTCAAACAAGACGACATATGTCGCTCCTGGCGACAGCAATGGCGTCGCACGCGATGTCACCAAGCCGAAAGGCAACTACAACCTCCACGTCATGGGTCGTATGTTCCATCAGGTCAATCCGCAGTGGACATTAGTGCCGAATGCCGGCATACTCATCGGCAAGTACCAGGCTGAATTTTGGAGCACCGGAGCCACTCCGGCTGTCACCTCCACTGAAAAGTTCGGCGTTACATCGTTCTGGGCTGGCATGGGTGCCAATTACACTCCCGCTGCCAATATCATGGCCGTTGGCGAAATTGGTATCGGCTACACCAGCCTGAAGGAAGAGTACATCCCGGCGAATCCGACCGCAGGAAATCCGTCGTATACCGACAAGTACAAATACTTCACTCTGCCGTATTTCAGAATCGGCTTGGAAGGCAAAGTATTTGACTGGATGGATCTCCGCGCCGGCGCCACTTCCTACTGGCAGCGCGAAACCGACGAATACAGTGCCGCCCCGAACCCGTATTACGGGTATCCTGGCAAGACCAAGTACAACTATCCGTCCAACATGACCTATCTTGGCACGGGTATGCACTTCGGTAATTTCCATATCGATACCTACACCAATCCGGAAATCCTGTTGAACGGCTTCGACTTTGTCTCCGGCAACTCGACCTCGAATCTGAACGCGACTGTTTCTATTCTGTACGAATTCAAGTAAGCCGTACCAGGTTATTTGAAAATGAAAGCCCGGCGCAAGCCGGGCTTTTTTGTGGGAGGCAAACAGTGCGCTGATAGCCGACCGCCCTGCGGTCGGATCGCACAGCGAAAAAGCGCACCGCAGAGCGGTGCGCTATCAACCCATGTGGTGAGGGAAATCGGAGCGGTAGGTCAAGCGCCCCGGCGCTTGACGGTTTCGATCTGTCAAGCCGCGGGCGGCTTGACCTACTGAATCAATGCGAAGAAATTGTCCAGAAGACAGAAGTTGAGCCGCCTCATCGTCTCGGCGTCGCTTTGAAATGCCGACGAGATCGACGCCGCGTCGGTGCCGACCTCAACCAACTCCGGCGCATACTCAGCACACCACTCGGGTACTTTGTCAGGTGAGGCCTCAAAGTGAAACTGAATCCCGACAGCATTACCGATGCGGAATGCTTGATTGGCGCACAACTCGGAAGTGGCTAGATTCTTCGCGCCAAACGGTATTTTGAACATCTCACCGTGCCAGTGAAAAGCCGGGAATTGAGCGGGGAATCCGGCAAAGAGCTGATCGGCGACGCCGTCGGCTGTCAGTTTCACCTGATACGTACCAATCTCTTTCCCATTTGGATTTCGCTCGACCGTTGCACCCAGCGCTTTGGCGAGTATCTGCGCGCCGAAACAAACGCCAAGATATGGCCTGTTATTGCGAATTGTCTCGGCCACGTGAAAATAGAGGTGCTTGAGAAATTCGACATTCGGTGTGTCGTGAACCGAGAGCGGACAACCGAGGGCGATAGTAGCGTGAAAGTCCTCGCCTGAAGGAATCTTTTCTCCGTTCCACGGATGGACCAGTTGAAATGGGATCGACTTCGATTCGAGATATTCGGAAATCGTGCCGGGCGTTTCGATTCGGTGATTTTGTATGATGAGGATGGGTTTCATGGGGGGAATATAGGAACAAGGGCGACGACGTCAATCGTTGTCACAC
>CAYVWS010000184.1:0-4726 GCA_964455535.1 uncultured Ignavibacteriales bacterium
ATTCGCCGATGCCTTCGCGCGGGCCTGGTTCAAGCTGACGCATCGCGACATGGGCCCCAGAGCGCGCTACCTGGGTCCCGAAGTTCCCAAGGAGGATTTGATTTGGCAGGACCCGGTTCCGGCTGTCGCCCACAAACTAATCGGCGAGGCCGAGATTGCGGACCTCAAAGCCAAAGTGCTGGCCTCCGCTCTTTCAATTTCTCAGCTGGTTGCAACCGCCTGGGCGTCGGCTTCGACATTCCGAGGAAGCGACAAGCGCGGCGGCGCCAATGGCGCGCGTATTCGCCTAAATCCGCAGAGCAGTTGGACGGTCAATCAGCCCGATCAACTGGCGAAAGTGTTGAAGACTCTTGAGTCAATCCAGGCGGATTTCAACAATTCGCACAAAGGCGGAGCGCAGGTATCACTGGCCGATCTGATCGTGCTGGCGGGCTGCGCCGCCGTTGAAAAGGCCGCCAAGAATGCCGGTCAGGATGTGAAAGTTCCGTTCGCGCCGGGACGCACCGATGCGACCCAGGAACAGACCGACACTCTTTCTTTCGCCGTGCTCGAACCGAAAGCCGACGGCTTCCGCAATTATCTGGCAGCCGGACTGCATGGCAAGCCGGAAGACTATTTGGTTGATCGCGCACAGTTGCTGACACTGTCGGCTCCTGAAATGACGGTGCTGATCGGCGGCCTTCGCGTTTTAAATGCCAATACCGGTCAGTCGCCGCATGGTGTCTTCACCAAGCGACCCGAATCGCTTACCAACGACTTCTTTGTTAACCTGCTCGACATGGGCACGGTCTGGAAGGCGACCTCGGCAGCTGAAGATCTTTTCGAGGGCCACGACCGCGCCACCGGAAAGCTCAAATGGACCGGCACCCGCGTCGACCTGATCTTCGGATCTAACTCGCAGCTTCGGGCGCTGGCCGAAGTCTACGCCTGCTCAGACGCACAGGCCAAATTCGTGGCTGATTTTGCGGCGGCGTGGAACAAGGTGATGAACCTTGACCGCTTCGATCTGCACTGATCGCGAGTGTACTTGAAATCAAACGGGAGACCGGAATTTCCGGCCTCCCGTTTTCGTATCTGATTCAAAGTTTGATTCCGATTGAATGCGGGCTAACCGGCTAAGGTGTTCACCTTCGCAAGGCCGAGATTCAATCGCCGAAGCGACTCTTCTTTTCCGAGAATTTCCAGAATCTCCGTCGCGCCGCCCGGAGTGGCGGCAGTGCCGGAAATCGCGATGCGCACCGCCCACATGACGGTGCCGGTTTTAAGTCCGAGTGTGGCGCTGAGCGCCTTGAGTTGTTCGAAGAGAACTTCGTTGGTCCATTGAGTAGATTCACCAAGCGCTTCTATCGCTGCCGGTAGGATTTGCTGTGTGCTTTCGATACTCGCTTTTTGTCCCTTGTTGACAAACAACTCACTGCCGAATTCCGGCAGATTCTCAAAGAATCCAATCTGCCCCGGTATCTGCGAGAACTTCTCGATGCGCGGCTGAATTAACTTAAGCAATTTCGCGGTGTCGAGATTTCTTGTGATCACTTTTTTCAGATACGGGATCGCGAGCGTCGCGATCTGCTCCGGAGTCTTCTTCCGGATTTAGTTGCCGTTGATCCAGAGCAGCTTTTCATAGTCGAAGATCGACGACGACTTGTTGATTCCCGAGACCTGGAATCTTTGCACTAATTCCGCGAGCGTGAAAAACTCTTCGGTCGTGTCTTTCGGACTCCACCCAAGAAGCGCAATGTAGTTGATGATACTTTCGGGCAGATATCCGTCCTGTACCAAATCCTGAAAACTGACCGCGCCGTGCCGCTTGGAGAGCTTTGACACTGTGCCGTCTTCGCTTTTTCCCATGATCAACGGCAAATGCACATAATTGGGCCGCGGCCAGCCGAAGGCGTCGTACAACAGCACATACTGGGGCGTCGACGAAAGATACTCCGACCCGCGCACGACGTGGGTGATGCCCATCAAATGGTCATCGACGACATTGGCAAAGTTGTAGGTGGGGTACCCGTCAGATTTGAGAAGAACAATGTCCTGCAGATCGGTATTCGCGCGCGAGATCGACCCGAAGACCAGATCATCAAAGCTGGTTGTCCCCTCAAGCGGCGTTTTCTGCCTAATGACATGCGGCATCCCGCCAGAGAGCTTCTCACGTACTTCATCTGCGGACAGATTGCGGCATTTGCGGTTGTATCCGAAACTGCCGGATTCTTCCTCCGGCTCATCGTGACTTTGGTTGTCGCAGAAACAGTGGTAGGCGTGGCCTGATGCAATCAGTTTTTGCGCACACTCGGCATAGATATGTTTGCGCTCGCTCTGCACATACGGTCCTCGATTACCGCCGCGTCCCGGACCTTCGTCGTACTCAAGTCCGGAGATATGCAGGGTGTCAAAAATAATCTGCACTGCGTTTTCGACCAGCCGTTTGCGGTCGGTGTCCTCGATACGCAGGATAAATGTCCCACCTTTGGATTTCGCCAGTAAGTACGAGTACAACGCCGTGCGAAGATTGCCGATGTGCATATACCCCGACGGACTCGGCGCGTACCGGGTGACTACGGTCGATTTGTGATCTGTAATTGAATTCATATCAGACTCATTTGCCCGCGGAACCGGGTTACTCTTTGAACTGGCGAATCTGCGACGGGTGTTTTTCGAAAAAGTCAAAGTGCGGTGGCAGGACTTTGAACTCATGCGTGGCGATGTCGGCTACAAAGGCGTTGATCGGATCGAAAATGCGCTCCCACGACCACATCTCCTCACCGGCGCCGAGGTATTCCCGAACAATCTCGCTGCCGCGCGGCGCGATCGGATGAACCAGCGAGGCCCCGATGCGAACATAGTAGAACAAATCTACCAGCGCCTGCGGATCAATCCCGCCCGACGCTTCCGACTTGGAATTCTTCGCCCAGAATTTCGAAATATCACGAATGTACTTGTCTACTGTCACCATCACCTGCTGAAACTGATGCGCGTGCATTTGACGTTCGTACGTGAGCACGGTCTGCTTGCAGACGCGCAGGGTTTCTTCGCTCACGCTGTTTGCGGGAAGTCGTCCGCCAAACTCTTTTTGAACGGTGTAGAAACACGAGCGCACACAGCGATTGAAGACATTGCTCAGCAGATTGCCCTCGACCAATACCGGGTCGGCGTCCTGTTCTTTGGCGTCCGGATCAAACGCTTTCGGTCTGAAACTCACGCCCTGTTTGCCAAGCCCCAAACCAAAAAAGTGCGCCCGCAGTTGGTCCGACGTATAGTAATTCAACAAATCGGTCGCGGCCGGAGGTTTGATCGGACCACTGCTGCTGATCTTCTTATTGAGAAACTGCACATGCTTGTTCACCACCAACAACGGCAATTGCATGGTGCCATCGGGCGGCGGAAATACTGGACTTTGTCCCTGTAAACCGACAAACATCGCCATCTCTGCCGGCCCATAAAAATACACATTGTCTTCGCCGATGAACTGAAACACGCCGGCGTCTTTGGCACACCACCAAGCTTCCCAGTTCGAAGTATTAGCGATGCCAACTTTGCAGCAGTGCGCCGTAAACGACACCGGTGCAAAAAGCGACTCGGGCCAGACCCACCAGGTGCGTTTCGGCTCATTTTCCAAAACCGGCGCGGGCAAACCCCATTCTTGATTGCCGGTCAGCCGAAACGGCACAAGTGTTTTGCCGTTGCGGAAGCGAATCCCCGCCTCGACCAATTTCGCGCAGGCCTGCTCGCGTTCTTCGAGATTTTCAAATACCAGCCCGACCGACTGGCTCTTGCTATCGCGTTCTGTAAAGCTGTACTGGGGGCGCAGAACACCCGTCGCTAATTCAAGATCATCTTTCTTTACGAAAATAATCGGCGGCTCGTAAAACTCGCGGATCGCTTTGACCGCGAATTGACGGCTCTGCGGACCCTGCTCGACACTGTCTATCCATTGACGCAAAAACCCGGTGAATTTCGAGACATCGACATACCAATTGCTCACTTCTTTCAGAATCGGCTTCGATCCCGAGAGCGTGCTCTTGGGATTAACCAAATCCTGCGGCTCATACTGATGTCCCAGCGAACACTCATCGGCGTATCCTTTGTCGGAACCGCAGCCGTCGATCGGACAAACGCCCTCGACCTGACGGCCGTTTAAGAACATCGACATTTGCTCGTCATAGAATTGAAGTCCGGTACGCTGCGTCAGATGCCCCGCCTGATGCAGCTGCCGCATGAGGAGTTCGCATACTTCACGGTGCGTTTCCCCCGGACCATCGAGCGCCGAAGCGGCATATTGGTTGAGCGAAACATCGAACGCCGCCAGCGACTTCTTTTGCAGTTCGTGATTGTGACGAACAAACTGAACGATATCTCCGCTGAACCCCTTTTCGGCCTCGGCAATGCGAAACGCCTCGACAATCGACGATCCATAGCAATCGGTGCCCGACAGAAACAGCACATTCTCTCGTCCGATTCGGTCGCGCAAGAACCGTGCGAAGATATCGGCGTGCACAAATACGCCGCCCACATGACCAAAGTGCAGGTCTTTGTTGCCGTAGGGCATGCCGGCGGTCACCACCGCCCGTCGCGGAAAGACCGGCCGGGCTTCGGGCTGTGCCTTGGCATTCGGATCAAATAAACTCATCTTCTGCCTAATCCTCTGATAGAACTCACACTCGCGCTGTTTTCAAGCAGACAGAATAGGGGATTGCGGCGATTGGTGCAATATGTAGTTCTGGCAGTG
>CAYVWS010000185.1:0-4715 GCA_964455535.1 uncultured Ignavibacteriales bacterium
TGCTTCGCGACAAGACATTTCAGCGCGATATTGCGCAATCGGTGGCGCAGGCAGTCAGCCGTTTCAAAGCCAAGTATGAAAGTGACTGAGAGACCCTCATGAACAAACCAATCGGCATATTCGACTCCGGCGTCGGCGGCCTGACCGTCGCGCGCGAAGTCTTCAATCTTCTGCCCAAAGAAGATGTCGTCTATTTCGGCGATGTCGGCCGCTACCCCTACGGCGGCCGCTCTCAGGAAATCATCACCAAATTCGCCGTGCAGGATGTCGCCTTTCTGCTTGAGCACGAAGTCAAATATGTCATCTGCGCCTGCAACACCGTTTCAGCCGTCGCGCTTGACGAGCTGACCACCAACTACAAACTCCCGATGATTGGCGTGATCCATCCCGGCGCGCATGCCGCTGTCAAAGCGACAACGAACGGCCGCATCGGCGTTATTGGTACTAACGCCACCATCAGCTCCAACGCCTATGCAAAGTCGATTCACGCACAGAATGCTGAACTGAAAGTCTTCTCACTGGCCTGCCCCCTCTTCGTCCCGTTGGCCGAAGAAGGATACATCGACAAAGAAGCAACGTACCTGATCGCCCGCGATTACTTGCAAACAATGCACGACGTCGAGATCGACACTTTGATTTTGGGCTGCACCCACTACCCCCTGCTCAAACAAGTCATCGCCGATGTCATGGGCAGCAAAGTCACTCTGATCGACAGCGGCGAGGAAACCGCCCGCGTCGCCTACAAAGCACTGACCGAATCCGGCCTGCTCAATTCGCGCACATCCCAGACACCGTCGACTTCCGGCGAGCATAAGTACTTTGTCAGCGACGTCCCCGAAAAATTCTCCCAGGTCGCCACCCGCTTCATGGGCAAGATTGTTGATCGAATAACAAGAGTGGACATCAGTACGTATTGATTCAAAGTAAGTCGGGTTGACGATCCGCCCTCTGCGAATTGGCTACCCGACATCTTTTTGTCTCTCCAAGAACAATGTCGGGTAGTCTGCGCTCCGTAAACGGAGCTTGGCAACCCGACCTACTTGCCGTCATTGCCAGCGTTTCGCGCTTCGCGAAACCGAAGCAATCCCTCTTCTCATTTCTTTGTAGGTCGAAACCCTTGCCCCGCCGCAGGCGGGGTCGAGCGTAGTGAGAGGTTTCGACAAGTTGTTGTGATGGATCGTGGCGTCATACGTCCCCGCATGATGCTCATCTCTCGATCAGGTAACGGGCTTCGACTCCGCTCAGTCCGACGCTAACGCGCTCGTCGCATATCTGACTTGTCCGATCGAAGATGCTCGAAGCTCCCGGAGGAATAGCTAACCCCAAATTCATCTGCTTCATCTTCGAGAAGCTGAGCCGATCGTAACACTTAAGCTACCTTCGCGGTGATCGGAACGTCGCCCTGAGCGGAGTCGAAGGGCGTCCTTTTTCTACGCAAAGTGAGACGAAAGTATCACCAGCACGATACATCAACAACTTCTTCGTCTTCACCCTGAGCTTGTCGAAGGGTCCTTTCTGCACTACCTTCTCCCCATGCAGCTCGTCCTCGCCACCAATAACCGCGACAAAATCACCGAGATTCGCCATCTGCTCGACGATCTCCCGGTCACCATCCTCACCCGCGACGACTTCCTGGAATTCCCCGACCCCGACGAAACCGGCGCTACCCTTGTCGAAAACGCCATCATCAAAGCCAAAGCAATCTGCGAATTTTGCGGCCACCCCGCGCTTGCCGACGACTCCGGTCTTGAAGTCGACGCCCTCGGTGGCGCGCCGGGAGTCTACTCGTCACGCTACGCCGGCGAGAATGTCACCTACGCCGACAACTACACCAAACTGCTGCGAGAACTTGCAGGCGTCCGGCGCGAGAAACGCACCGCGCGATTCCGCTGTGTGATCGCAATTGCCTGGTCGCCGACTGATATTCAGACCGTCGACGGCCTCGCCGAAGGGTACATCGCCGAAGATATCGCCGGCGACAAGGGATTCGGCTACGACCCGGTCTTTTTCTACCCCCCGCTCAACAAGCGATTTTCCGAGATGACCATTGACGAAAAAAACCGCATCTCCCACCGCGGCCTCGCCCTGCAACAGGCGCGGACAGTGATCATCGAGTGGTTGAATCGCTCGCGTGAGTGATCGGCGAAACCACTCCATCGGCGCGACTTGACACTTGAACGCAATTATCATAGACTGATCTGTCGTCCGAGAGAGCAGCCGTAGGGCAGTAGCCCTATCGGTTCTGTGTGTGTGATCGGGGGACTAGGTGTAACTAGGGTGCAAACCCCATGTCCTGTCTCAAGGGTCCGGCGGTAACGCAACTTGCTGTAAGCTCTGCAGGTTAAGACCTCCGCTGTCAGCCTGGGGACCTTTGAGGCGGGGCGATTAAAGGAGTCAGGTATGTGGGTCGGAGTTGTGATCGCCATCGGCTTAGCCGCATTGTTCGCCTTCATTTTTTTCACACCACGCAAAATCATGTTGAATACCTGGGAGCGGGGTCTGAAATACAAAGATTCTCAGTTCGTGGAAACACTCGGACCGGGAACTCACCGCTACAATGCCCGATCCGAATCAATCCGCGCGGTTGACATTCGACCCCGCGTCCTCGCGATTACCGGACAAGAAATACTGACGGCCGACGGCGTCTCGTTGAAATTCAGCGTGGCAGTCAACTATGGCATTTGCGATCCTGCTTTGGCCCATCACAGTGTGGTTTCGTATGTCGAGACTCTTCACATGTATGTGCAGCTGGCGCTGCGCGAAGTCATCGCCGCGGTCGACGTCGACAAGGCGCGCTCTGCCCGAGTGGAGCTTTCAGCAAAGTTGAAAGAACTGTGCGAGGCAAAGTGCCGGGCAATCGGCGTCGATATTCTCGATGCCGCCATTAAAGACGTTACTTTTCCGGGAAAACTCAAAGAGGTCTTCGCGCAAGTCGTGAACGCAAAGATCGAAGCTCAGGCTCTATTGGAACGCACTCGCGGCGAATCGGCTTCTCTGCGCAATCTTGCAAATGTGGCAAGGATGCTGGAATCAAATCCGCAGTTCCTGCAAATTCGCACTTTGCAGGCTATTGAAAAGTCTACCGGAAACACCTTTGTGCTTGGCGGCGGATCCGGGCTAACACTTGTCCCTGTTCGCCAATCGGCCCCTACAGCTTCAAAAGTGGCGCCTATACAGCCGCCTGTCGAAGGTGACGAAGAAGCAACAGATTCTTAAATTCGAGATACGTCATTCGCGGGTGTCAGGTCCGCATTCCTGACACCCGGCGCGTTCACCACTACATAATCCTCACTTTTGCAACGATTCGAGCGTTGTCGAGATGCGAGTTATTACACCCCCACCGCTTCCTTCTTCACCCGCTTCTTCGCCGCAATCGTCAAATCACCGTCCTTAGTATCAACAACAAGCGCCTCCCCCGCTTTCACCGCTCCGGCGAGAATCTTCTTGGCGATTTCCTGCGCCAATTCCTTGCTGATATACCGCTTGATCGGTCGCGCGCCGAATGTCGGATCATACCCCGACTCGGCAATCTGCGCCACCGCCGCATCCGTTACTTCCAGCACGATCTCTTTCTCACGCAGAAGCGACTCAAGCCGCTGTAACTGAAGCCGAACGATTTGCCGAATTTCAACTTTCCCAAGCGCCGCAAAGACAATGGTCTCGTCAATGCGATTCAAGAACTCCGGCCTAAGCGCGTTTCGCAGAGTCAAGAGCACATTCCTGCGAATCGTCTCGTAAACCGACTCACGATCGTCGTCGTCAATCTTCTCGGACTCCTGCTGTATGTACTCCGCTGCGATATTCGAGGTCATAATTAACAGCGTATTCTTAAACGACACTGTTCGTCCTTGATTGTCCGTCAATCGCCCGTCATCGAGCACTTGCAGCAAAACATTGAACACCTCCGGGTGCGCCTTCTCGATTTCATCGAGAAGCACCACCGCATACGGACGCCGACGCACCGCCTCGGTCAACTGCCCGCATTCATCGTAGCCGACATACCCCGGCGGCGCGCCGATCAAACGCGACACCGAGTGCTTCTCCATGTATTCCGACATATCGATTCGCACAATCGCCTCTTCGGTGCCGTAGAGAAACTCAGCCAGCGCCCGCGCCAATTCGGTTTTACCGACACCGGTCGGTCCAAGAAAAATGAACGACCCAATCGGTTTGTTGGGGTCCGACAACCCGGCCCGGTTCTGACGCACAGCATTGGACACCGCCGTCACCGCCTCGTCCTGCCCGATCACCCGCTTGTGCAACTCTTCTTCGAGCCGCAGCAAACGTGCCGTCTCTGACTCAGTCAACCGCGCAACCGGAATCCCCGTCCACTTGGAAACAATCTCAGCAATCTCATCCTCGTCGACAACTTCTTTGAGCAATTGTCGATCTTTCTGAATCGACGCCAGCGAGTGAGTCAGCAACTCGAGCTTCTTTTCCGCATCGGCGATCTGACCATACTTGATCTTCGCCGCCAATTCGTAATTCGCCTTGCGTTCGGCGTCGGCGGCTTTCACTTTCAGGTCTTCGATCTCCGCCTTGATCTGGCGAATCGTGTTGACCGTGTCTTTTTCCTTTTCCCACTGCGTTTTCAGCTCGTCGCGCTGGGCATACAGGTCCTTAAGCTCCCCTTCAATCGGTTTCAGCCGCTCGACCGCGTCGCGCTCCCGCTTGACACCTTCCTTCTCGATCTCAAGCTGACGTATCCTCTTCTC
>CAYVWS010000186.1:0-4707 GCA_964455535.1 uncultured Ignavibacteriales bacterium
GTTCAAAAAGTACAGATACTTGATTTCGAGCGTGTCGCGATTGATCGTCTCTTTTTGAATTCGACTGCGGCGGTTGGCTGAAATGGCCTGCAAAACAGTGCGCTGGCGGCTGTACATCTGCTTGCGAATTTCGGAGGTCGGTATTTGGCGATTGCCGGAAATATCGATCGAATCAATGACGGGATTCTTTCCGGCCCAACGAAGGAATTCGCGGTCGATGGCATGAGCCGAACGAAAAACTACTCCGATGCCCGTGAAGACCGCAGTGAATACGAACAGCCGAACAGCCAAGTGTGAGAGCTTTTCCCTCGCCGGAGTATTCAAACTACAGCTCCCAGTGCAGTTGGAGGTTTAGGTGGTACAAGTCGTACTCGTCACGGCGGCCTTCGAGTAGGAACGATTTGTTGAGTCGATATTCGAACCCAAACGCTGCCTTGTTCGTCAGGCCCGAGTAATTTCCTACAAGATAGACTTTTTGCCAGGGAGAAATTCCAAGTGTGTACTTCGACTTTGAGGGGTCAAGCTCGCCGCTGGCACCGGGATCAATTTCAAATGTTTCGACACCAACATTTATTCCGAGCAATTCATTCAGTTTCCCGATTCCCTCTCTCAATCCCTTCTCACCCGCCTGCGAAAGCGGACGAGTCAGTGCATCAACGACTCGCTG
This sequence comes from uncultured Ignavibacteriales bacterium, assembly GCA_964455535.1. GTDB lineage: Bacteria > Zixibacteria > MSB-5A5 > GN15 > FEB-12 > JACRAV01. The sequence goes on from CAYVWS010000186.1 coordinate 668, forward strand.
GTTAAATGCGCCTGTGGCCTGAGCAGTGTCATTTGAATAGTAATTGGCAACAATCAACGGCAGGATATCGCCCTGACTGAAGGGTGAGCCCTCGCAGGGATCGATCTGCGGCTGGTCGAGGGTGCCGTTGACATGAATACAAAGTTCGATATCCTCACGCGTGCTGTCCGTTTCGCGCCGCTGGCCGGGGATGCGGGTGGTGGCCGTGATATCCAGCCGCGGGTTGAAACTCTCGATGTCTTCAAATGTCACGCTGCTGCCGGATTGAATGGCAAACGACTTGTCGAACAAGAAACCCTTGCCGCGCAAGAAGGACATGTCTCCCACAAAGCGATAGATACCTCGCTCGCGCAGCATTTTAACCGAGCCGGAGAGTTCGGCGTCGACATCGGCGTTTTTGATCCAGTAGTTTGACGGAATCTCGAAATCAATATCAATATCCCACGTGTCGCCGGAACTGAGCGACTGCATCAGCGGCGACCCTTCTCCCGCTTTGGCGAATTCCGCCTGATAGCGCATGGAAACCAAACGCATGTCTCCGGTTACTTTGGGTATGTTGTCACCTTCGATTTGAAGTTCACCCTCGGCGACTCCTTGGATGTCGTCGAGTTCGTAACGGAAAGGGAATTCTCTGGGCAGCGAGACATCGAGATCATAGAAGAGCGTATCAAGCGACTTGACGATCAAGCCGCCATTGAGAATGGCATAGGACTTCCCTCGTTCATCGTTGTTCTCTTTTGCTTTGCGATTCCGATAGTCCCAGACGTAGGCCCGTACTTTATCCAGAATGATCTGATTGTCAGTCATCGTAACTTCAGCCGAGTCAGTAAAGATGGTGTCGCGCAGATCGAAATATTTGAGTCGGCCACTGTCGATTCGAGCTCGGCCGTCGAGATGTGGCTCGGCCGGCGTGCCGCTCAGGTTGAATGCGGCCTGGAATTTCCCCTCGAGGTCTTCGACTGACGGCAGAAACATATAGACGAGGTTGAAAACAGTGTCCTGCATCGAAATCGCAAGCGACATCGGGAGTTTGGGGAGTCGCTCGATTTTGCGTTTGGTAAGCGCAAGATCGGCAAAGAAAGACCCCTCGGCGCGATAGATTCCCGGATTGGAGCGAACTATCAGCGAGTCAATCGTCACTTTCTTCTCGCCATAACGCACGCCGAAATCGACATCGCCAAGGACCAAATTTCGATAGGTGAGGGAATCAACGCCGCCGCGACCGACAAACGAGGGCTGATCGAGATTGCCCTGAAGATCAAGACGGCAGGAGGCGACGGCCGTCACCGGAAGATCGTCGCGGAACAAGTGAATCCAGGGCTGTACTTGCGCATTGCGCAGGTCGATGGTGGCGGCGAGCGTTTCGTTGTAGTTGATCCGTCCGGTGAGGCCAAATTCACCGTGCCCGTCGGAAAGCTGACAGGCAAGAAGGTTATATCCGGCGCTGTCAATTTCAGCGCTCAAGGCACCGACATTGGAGAAACGCTGGCCAAATAGATTCCAGCGAAGGGTGTCAAGCCGGAGCTGTGCCGGATACGGTTCATACCACAAATCTCCGCGACCGGAGAGTGACGTATAGGAATTCTCGGTGAACAAGCTGTCGATCATCACGTGACCGTTATCGATGTGCATAGTCGAGACTATTGAGTCGAAGGGAATATCCCAGGCGGTCCCAGAATCGAACCGGCAGGTTACATCGCCGGATGGATGCGTGAAGAAGTGATCGACGTCGAGTTCTGATCTGGCACCAGTCGAATAGAGTTGATAGAGCCAAAGAGAATCGGAGACAAGAGTGCCGGTAACGCTTGGATCGGAGGTCTTGCCGTAGATCGAGCCATTCAGGCGACAGCGTCCCCCCGGCTCCTTGATGAAGAATTCGCCGGTGTAGTGATCGAGTCGCGCAATCTCTCCTTCGACATTCAGATTCATCTCACCCGAGTACTCGACTTTGCCGGAGGCCTTCAGCCAGTTTTCGAAGTAGCGGACAGCAAACGAATCGACAAAGCGTATCGAGTCGACCGTGACATTCAATTTGCCGTGGGCTTCCTGAATTGGGTAGACGTCGAATCTGGAATCGGCGATGTTGACATCGAGATCAAGCGAAAGGTCTTTGTTTCGAAAACTGGAGCCGGAAAGTGCCACTGTCCCTGACAGATCGGACACAAACGACTTGGGGACCATGCGCTTGAGATTGAAGTGATTGATGTCAATGTCGGCGCGATATTGTTCGGGCGACGTGCCGAAATCGATCTCCCCCGTCGCCGCCAGAGTGCAGGAATCAAACCAGAGGCCGAAGACCGAATCAAGCAATAATATTTTGTCGGCGTAGTGGAAATCGGCATGCATCTGATTGAGCTGCATCTGCAGAAAAGTTCCGACGATATTGACATTACCCCGGATGCCGCTTGAGTCGCGTCCGACCTGGCCTTCAAGATTTACGATACCATCCAATCTGGGGCCGCCGAATTTTTGCAGGTCACCAAGGTTCAGGCGATCGGCGCGAAGCTCGACCGATCCAAGCTGCTGCTTGGGGCTGACCAGTCCGCTGAATTGCAGCGTGGTGCTGTCGGCAACAACCATCAGATCTTCGAAAAAGAGGTTATCGTTACCGAAAGTGAACTTTCCGCTGATGTTTTTGATGACGGCCGATGGATTCCGCGAAAGCATGGCCAGATGTTTGATATCAAGCGCATAGGTTCCCTCGTCGATCTGAAACGAAGCCGAGAGCCCCAGGTGTTCGAGGGCGATAGTGTCGCGCTGTCGCGCATATTCGATGGCGGCATCGTTGAGCACAAAGGCGCCGATGTAGAACGCGGGCGGCTGTCCCGAGGAAGTCGAACCGGTGTCTTTGGTGGTCACGAATCTCGGGAGGAATCGACCGTCTGAGTCGAGCTTGACGTGGACGTCAAGCGAGTCGATCTGCACCAGAGAGAAACGCAAGTCACGATGCCAGAGATTGGAGATGGCATAGGTAACCGTCACTCGCGACGCGCGGGCGACTTCGAAATTGTTCGCCGAGTCGCGGTAGAAAACCGAAAGTGAATCGAAAGTCATCCCGTTGATGACATCACCGCCGATGCGCCCAATTGTTACCTGAAAGCCGGATCGCGAAGCCAGCAGGGCGTTAAGCTTGCGATTGACTATTGTTTCGAGTCCCTTCATCGGAAAAAGATAGAACCAGCCGGCGCCGATGACGAGTGCAGTCAGAGCCAGGCCGACGAGAACGATCTTTTTCCAGAGCTTCACTTCGCCACTCCGATTTGAGCAAGCAGCCCACGGGCGACAGCGACGCCATCCGGAGCGATAGTGGTGAGATCGTCAAGTGTCGTTTGCAGCTGATCACGTGTGGCGCCGACCAGGAGCGCGCCCTTAAGGTGAGACAAAAGTTGTTTGGGTCGGTTGTCGACTGTTAGAAAGGCAACAATAGCGCGCTCGCGTCTGACGAGATCGAGCCCCGGCCGGGACAGGACCTTGCCGTATCCTTCGGTAATCATCCAGTCGAATATTTCCGGCGCAAATGACATAACCCGGTCTTTGAGACGTTCGGCGTTCTTGCCGTATACTTGGTTATACAAGTTAGTCCCACGGTTCTTCCAGAGCACCAGGTCTTCGTCGTTCGAAGGGGCGTGCGCCGCAACTAATTCGGGCCATTCGGATGCCAAGCACTCGGCGGCGACCAGCATTCGGGGAAAGCCCAAGAAGAGATATGACTGCAAGATGGTCTCGTACAGGTCCACCCGCGGGACCGACAGGCCGCGCAGGTCAGAGATCACGCCCGACATGACCGTCTGATCGCCGGTGACGATACTTCCTGCAAAGATCGCCAGAGCACGACTGGATCGATCCGGGCCCGGCTGAATATTTGCCAGCAGATCTTTGAATTGGCGGGCGGTTACAGCGGAACTCATCGGTTCAAGGTATGCACGCCCGGAACCGTAAGGCAATTTGAAACTTAGTCGATGGATTGGAGGCGGCGCTCGACTTTGGCGACTTCGTCTCTGAGCCGGGAGAGCACGTCGCGCAGTGAGTCTACGGCGCGG
>CAYVWS010000187.1:0-4693 GCA_964455535.1 uncultured Ignavibacteriales bacterium
CCACGGTTACGCAAATCGCCGGCGGAACCAAAAAGACCGACTGAAAAAGCATCAGGCACGCTAATACAACTACTCCCCAGAGCACGAGAATATCTGTCACCGTCTTGCGTACAGCGCAATTCCAGGCGGCAAGTGCGAACCAAATCGTCGAAGAGAAAATCCACGGTTCCACGCCGACATAACCGGTCAGCATAAAAAATGGCCCGCAGAAGAGAATCAGTGTCAGCGCGGTCAGGTCGAATTGCTTCGATCCGGAAATCAACCGACTTAGCCGAATCGCCCCCACCAAACTCAAAAGCGCACAGCCAATCGAAAAAAATCGCCAAGCCCAAACACCGGCAGTATTCGCCGCCAGCCCGATCAGCGATAGGAGCTTGAAGAGAATAGTAATAATTCCGATTGTGCCGAACTCATACCAGTGCAGCGGGACATATTCTGACTGCGCGATTTGCGCGACTCTGAGATTTCCCCCGCCAACGACGAACGAGTCGTACGAGAATGCCGCGACAAGTACGACGAGCGCGACAATCGCCGTGATGAGGGCTTTCGAGGAGGTCAGTGCGCGAGATACAGAGTCTGACTTGTTCCAGATGAACAGCAAGAGTCCAGCGGACACCACGGCCCACAGTGGGATATACCAAATCGGCGTAAATTCCCAGGCCTTCAGCACCCATAGCTTGTGCCAGTCGGCCCACCCGGCGAGCTGCATCCCGACCGCGGCCAGCGACAACGCCCAGGCCCCGATCACGGCGATACGATGTGTTTTCTCGCCGGTCATACTTGGTGGATTAGTAGTCTTGTCGCCCCTCGAGCGCACGGGTCAACGTTACCGAGTCGGCATATTCAAGATCGGAACCGACAGGCAGGCCGCGCGCGATGCGGGTGACTTTGAGGCCAAGCGGTTTGAGCAGACGCGACAGATACGAAGCCGTCGCTTCACCTTCGACATTCGGATTGGTAGCCAATATGATCTCGGTCACTTCTGATTCGAGGCGATGAAGCAGCTCTTTGATTTTCAGATCGTCAGGTCCGATACCGTCAAGCGGGGAGAGACGTCCTCCGAGCACATGGAACAGGCCGTTGAACCCCTCGGCCTTTTCAAGAGCGGCGACATCCATCGCCTGTTCAACTACGCAAATGACATCGCGCCGCCGTCGCGGATCGGTGCAGATCGTGCACGGATCAGATTCTGAGATATTATTGCAGACGGTGCAGAATCCGACTTTCGATTTGACCTCGATGATCGTCTCGGCCAGTTCGACCGCTTCGTTCTTCGGCATTTTCAGAATATGAAAAGCCAGACGCGCGGCGGTCTTGCGGCCGATCCCCGGCAGTTTGGCCAGCGAATTGACCAGACGCTCGACTGTACTTGCTGAAGTAAACACGTCGCCTTAGAAGGGGAGATTAAGTCCCGGAATATTCATCCCGCCGGTCAGCGATGACATCTGCTCAGACTGAATCGCCTGCGACTTTTCCTGCGCCTGTTTCACCGCCGCCAGCACTAAGTCTTGAAGCATCTCGACATCGTCCTTGTTGACTACTTCGGGGTCGATGGTGACACCGACTATTTCGTTCTTACCGTTGGCGATCACTTTGACTACGCCTCCGCCGGCCGAGCCCTCAATGCGCAGTTCTTCGAGCTGCGCTTGAATCTCGGCCATCTTCTCCTGCATCTTCTGCACCTGACGCATCATGCCGCCCAAATCGCCTCTACTCATTCATATGCTCCTTTGTGTCGGGTTGTCGTGACCCGCTGTCGTGTTTTTTTACACCGATTATTTCACCGTCGACCAGTTCCAGAATTCGTTTCAATCGCGGCGAATTGTCTACCAGCTTGCGGGCATCGGTCAGCGAGACCGCATTCGACGGCGACTCCGGTTTGGCGTAGTCTTTTTCGGCGTCGACATCGAATTTGACCGTCAAGTTGGCCCTAAAATGCTCGCGCAGAGTGCGCAAAATCAAGCTCATATTATCCGGCTTGCTGACCAGTTGCCGAGACACATCGCCCGAGCGCAGAAAGACAAGCTGGAGCTGCTCGCCCAGAAGTCCCCGTAGTTCGGCCATTTTGAGCTGCGAGGCCAGCATCGCGCTTTGATTTCTCAGATGAATCAGGTAGTTATCCCAGCCCGCTTTGACCTGGGCAAGATTGACCGAACGAAACGGTGTCGGCGACTCGGCGGCCACCGATGGCGCTACCGGTTGTGTTGGCTGGAAACTATCGTTTTTTTTTTGAGGGGAGCCGAACAGCTCGCCGCTCGGGGCCGCAGGTGACGGCATCCCGCCGCCTTTGGCGACCAGCGCAATGACATCTTCGAGCTTGACAGTTGCTTCCATTTCGGCCATCCGCACCGCCGCGACATCGAGCACCAACCGGTGATCGAGCCCCGACTTCAGGTCGGTAACGATATCACCGGCCATTCGGATCAGGCGAAGCAAATCGCCCAGCTCGAAATTCTCAGATTGTGTCTTGAAATCCTGAAATTCCGACGTCGACAATTGCAGCAGATTCTCACTGCCGGGGGTCGAGCGAATGATCATGAGAATGCGCAAGTGCTCGATCAACTCGCCGACAAAATCGCCGGGGTCGACACCTGAATCAACCACCTGCCTGACCAGTTCGAGTGTCTTGGCGCGATCGGATGCGGCTATGGCATCGACAAATCCAAAAAGCAGTTGGCGATCAACCAGACGCAGCGCGTTGACCACATCCTGCGCCGAGACCTTATCGCCACAAAAAGCGGCGATCTGGTCAAGTAGCGACAGCGCATCCCGCACGCCGCCGTCGGCCTTGCGGGCGATCAGCGAGAGGGCTTCTTCGTCAATCGTAAGATTTTCTTTTTTCGCGATTTTTCCGAGGTGCTGGGCCAAATCGTTGGCCGAGACTCGCCTGAAATCATACCGCTGAGTGCGCGAAAGAATCGTCTCCGGGACTTTCAACGGATCGGTCGTCGCAAAAATAAACATGACATGCGGCGGCGGTTCTTCGAGCGTTTTTAGTAACGCATCGAAGGCCGACCCCGACAAACGATGGACTTCGTCGATGATATAGATCCGCTTCTTGCCGCGGGTCGGCAGATAACGGACATTTTCGCGAAGGGTACGGATATCGTCCACGCCGGTATTGGAGGCGGCGTCGACTTCGAGGACATCAAGCGACGCCCCTGACGTAATCTCCACGCAGGCGGGGCATTCGCCGCAGGGCGTCGGAGTCGGGCCATGCTGGCAATTGACGGCTTTCGCCAGGATTCGAGCAACGGTCGTCTTGCCGGTTCCGCGCGGGCCGCAAAAGAGATACCCCGAGGCGATGCGGTCGTTGGCCAGGGCATTGCGCAAGGTGCGCGTGACATGCTCCTGGGCCACCACATCGTCGAAGGTCTGCGGACGGTATTTCCGGGCGAAAACGACATAACTCATGGCCCCGCAATATAGAGTCCGGCGGTCGGCGGCGGAATCATTATTTGAAAAGGTCCGTATTGACAAACAGGCACAACTTCGCGTCTCTAAGATGGATGTACCAAAGATAGAGGAGTTTACTCCCCGAAAGATGATCACGGCCAGAGCTTTCCTATTCACTCAATCCCGACTGATCGCCTGGTGTCTGGCGCTGGCGGTACTGGCGCCGTCGACATCGGCTGTTGCGGGAGCGTACGAACCAAATCCTGTCTCACGCGGGAAGTTCGGCGCGAAGATCGGCATCATGTACGCCGCGCAATTCCGGGTCGACGGTGTCTCCAATGATGCCGAGCTCGGGATTTCTTTCGGGTTCCTTCTGGATCTTCCTTCCGGACGCCGGTTCGTTTCCGGCGTCGCGGCCGATCTTCAGGATCTGCACATCTACGACAAGCGCAAGAAGATGCTCGATCTCTCCGTGCCGATAAAATACCGTATCAATTACGACGACAACCGCTGGGAACTACGGCCGATGGTGGCGCCGGGTTTCGGATATATGACCGTTGTCGACGACCTCGAACGAACCTCGTATCTCACGCTCAAGGCGGGACTTGAGGGAGTCTTTCACTCGCATTCGCGCTATTCGCTGATTACCGATGCTCTGATCTTTTGGGCGCCGACCGGCGGCAATGCCGACCACCGGGTTTCCTACGGCCCGACCTTGCTCTTGCGGGTCGGATTTATCTACTGAGATCAATTCTCTGCGTCATTCGGAGCCGGGGGAAACTAACTTGCCAAAGACGGGCCGGTATCGTACCTTGTCAGCCGCAAAGTTGATGGAGTTTGGGGCAGTAGCTCAGCTGGGAGAGCGCTACGTTCGCAACGTAGAGGCCGTCGGTTCGATCCCGATCTGCTCCATTTAGTTTTCGACATGAGCCCACCCACTGGGTGGGTTTGGTGTCTAGGAGAAGACGGGCAGGCAGGAAGCCTGCCGCGCACAAGAATTGGAAATTTTGTTTCTGACGCCGCTGTTGATACACGTCAGAATCAGGCCTCGTGCAACGAGTGCTAGATGGGGAGTTAGCGGTGCCCTGTAACCCGGAACCCGCTCTACCGGGGTCGAATTCCCACCTGCGGGCTTAGCGATCGTCAGTTTGTGAACGACAAGTGGCGTTGACGGCTGGGTCCCGTACAACAAAAGACTTTGAACCCCGCCAGGACCGGAAGGTAGCAACGGTAAGAAGACCCTTTCGTGTGTTGCGGGAAGACCCGGCCCGAGCCGGCTGTCGGGAGCGTCTTTCGA
>CAYVWS010000188.1:0-4674 GCA_964455535.1 uncultured Ignavibacteriales bacterium
GGGCCAGAAATTTCGAGGCGACCCTGCTTTTGCTGGCCGCCTTTTTTGTGATGCTCGGCCGAGTGCCGATTGGCGATCTGCTTTCGGGCTTTCTGCCCGAGTCGATGCGGTTGTCGCACCTTGCGACTTGGATTATGCAGTTCCCGAACACCGCCGGACAGCGGGCGATTTTGATCGGTATTTCGCTTGGCATTGTGTCGTCGTCGCTGCGACTGATACTCGGCATCGAACGATCGTATTTGGGAGGTGACTGATGGACGACGCGCCTAAAAATCCCAAATTCGAGATCGGACTGACAGCGGGTATTTTGGCATTTTGTGCCCTGGTGTATGTCGGTCGCCATAACGATTGGTTCGGCCCGGTACTACTCAGTGCAGGTCTGTCACTGATTGTCATGTTGCTCGTTGCGGCAACACTCATCTGGATTCTGATTCGCACAATGGAAGGCAAGCCGGCCGGACGACGGTTGGTATTTCTCTATGTCGGTCTTGCAGTCGTACTGCCGCTGGTAATGCCGCTCACACAGCGGATCGTCATTACTCCGGAGGTGAAGGCGGTCTACGACGGCCTGCAAACGCTTAAGCCCGGCTCAAAAGTACTGGCATCGTTCGACTATGACCCGCCTTCGGCGCCGGAACTTCAGCCGATGGCCGAGTCTTTCTTCCGGTACTGTTTCGACCACGACCTGAGAATCATCATTATGGGACTTTGGCCGCAGGGCCCCCAGCAGGCAAACATGGCGCTGGCCCGAGTGATGGCGGAAGATCGGTACAAGAACAAGAAGCTTGTGTACGGTGTCGACTATGTTAATCTCGGATTCCAGTCCGGCAACGAGTTTGTCATTCAGCGAATGGGCTCGGAGTTCAAGTCGATGTTCGCTCGTGATTTTGCCGGTACGCCGTACGATTCACTGCCGCTGGTGCGAAATGTCAAAAACTTTTCCAATATCGACTACGCCTTTAATCTCTCCGCGGGTTACCCCGGTACTAAAGAATGGGTGCTGGTGGGAATCGACCAGTATGGCTTCAAAATGGGTGCCGGCAATACTGCGGTGCAAACAACATCGATGTACCCCTATGTGCGCTCCGGTCAGCTCAAGGGAATTCTGGGTGGGATGAGCGGTGCGGCCGAATTCGAAGAGATTACCGGTTATCAGGCGAAGGGCACACGCTTTATGCTCTCACAGTCGTTTGCCCATGTCGTCGTGGTTATTTTCATCATTATCGGAAACGTGGCCTATATCATGCACGAGCGGCGGCGCCCGACGGTAAGAAAGGCGGAGGCATAAGATGGAAATAGGCGCGATGGATCACTTTGCGGTTTGGCTGGCTGCGTTTCTGACGCTCGGCATCATTTCATTCTTATATCGCGACAATGCCTGGTACAAAGTGTGCGAAGCGATATTTGTCGGTGTCTCGGCCGGTTATTGGCTCGTGTCGTATTTTTGGGACAATCTTTACAAAAAATTCTGGGTTGGTGTGTACGTTACGCCGATGGCGGATCGTCCGGCCGACTGGTATGTGTTGTATATCGGCGCGGCGCTCGGACTTCTCATGCTTCTACGGCTTGTGCCAAAGATCGGCTGGATTTCACGCTGGCCGCTGGCGTTCATTGTCGGCGCGACCGCCGGGCTGTATCTGATCACCTATTTCGCGTCGAACGTCATGGTGCAGATCGAGGACACCGTGCGTCCGCTGTTCGGCGACCACTACAGCGCTTCGATGTACGAGATCATCGGCAACATTGTGGTGGCCGTCGGGACATTCACCGGACTTATCTATTTCTTCTTTTCTAAAGAACACAAGGGTGCGTTCGGTGGAGCGGCGAAAGTCGGGATATTCTTTTTAATGATTACTTTCGGCGCGTCGTTTGGGTACACCGTCATGAGCCGTATGTCGCTACTGATCGGCCGCATGGACTTCATTTTCTCCGACTGGTTAAGGTTGGTCAAATAGTGCGAATCCCCGGTTTCACCATCGGGGGAAAAGCGGCGGCAGTCCTTGCCGCCGTAATGTTTGTGTCCGCCGCGCCGAGTCAGGCACAGGATTCGTCCCAGGTCGCTCCGGCGACATCGGTGATCTCAACGGATCACAAATATGATAACGGGTCGGGCATCGATCTAAGCTGGGTGCCGTCGATCGACGACCGCATGGGGGAGACCTCAATTTCAGGATACGAAGTCTGGCGCTCGACCGACTCCGGCGCGGCGCAAAAGATTGCCGAATTGCCGGCCGGAGCGAACAGGTACTCCGACGAGGGCTGCGAGACCGGGAAATCCTATGTCTATTCGATCAATACCGTAGCAGCTTATGGAACTGCCATGTCAATCCCGACCGCGGCTATTAAGACCGAGGTCGAATGGCTGAATTTCAATCGCGGCTGGTTGTTCCTGATCGCATTCATCGTTGCGGGCTTTGTGATCTACTTCATTGAGACGGCGCGTCGTGGGAAGAAGCTTTTCGTGCGCAAGATTGCCGGACTCGACGCCGTTGATGAAGCGATTGGCCGCGCCACCGAAATGGGACGGCCGATTTTGTATGTGCCGGGTATTCAGGATATGGACGACGTGCAGACGGTCGCAGGAATTACCATTCTCGGACGGGTGTCACGCGTCGTGGCCGACTACGATACAAAAATCAACATGCCGGTCTCGCGGTCGCTGGTGATGACCGCCGCGCGCGAGACGATTAAGGCGTCGTATATGACCGCCGGTCGCCCCGACGCCTACAATGACGACATGGTTTGGTACGTTACTGACGAACAGTTCGGGTATGTCGCGGCGGTCGACGGTGTGATGGTGCGTCAGAAACCGGCGGCCTGCTTCTATCTGGGCGCCTTTTTCGCCGAATCGCTGGTCCTGGCGGAAACGGGAAACTCAATCGGCGCGATTCAAATCGCCGGAACTGCACAGCCGGCACAATTGCCGTTCTTTGTGGCGGCCTGTGACTTTACTCTGATCGGCGAAGAATTGTTTGCGGCCTCGGCGTATCTCAGCAATGAGCCGAAGCAGCTCGGGTCACTCAAGGGTCAGGATGTCGGCAAAGCGATCGCCCTGACCGCCATAGTACTCGGAACCATTGCCGCGACTATCGGGCAGGCGTGGAATGTCGAATTCATGAACACCCTCTGGCAGGGACTACGGTCAATCTTCCAGACGAATTGAGCATGCAATGAAGCGCGAGATACCATTATTCATCACGTTTTTCGTCGGCGCGCTTCTGATTATTTCCGTGTTTCTTCCTCCGGCGGAATCGTGGGGGGAGAATTTCTCGGTCTACTTCGATATTATCGCTGTCTTCGCGTTTTTCTTGGGCGGCGGAAATTTGCTGCGAATACATTTGATGAAGGTATTCGGCCAGAAGAAAGACTGGGGATTTTCGGTTGTCACGCTCTTTGCCTTTTTCCTCATGCTTATCGCCGGACTCTTTAAGCTGGGCAATCCGCACCATATCTCCGGCGCGCTGGATGAGTCGGCCTCCTGGTTTCAGATCTTCTATGTGAACCTGCTTTCGCCGCTTAATTCGACGATGTACTCGCTGCTGGCCTTTTTTGTAGCGTCGGCATCGTATCGCGCTTTTCGCGCCAAGAATCGCGAGGCCACAGTGCTGCTGATAGCCGCCTTTATCATCTTGCTCGGCCAGACGGCCTTCGGCACATTTGTTACATCGTGGGTTCCGGATTCTGCCGGTATCATGCAAATCCCCAATCTCGCCATCTGGATCATGGTTGGCCCGAATCTGGCCGGACAGCGAGCTATTCTGCTGGGTATTGCGCTTGGCGTGGTATCGATGTCGCTACGCATTATCCTTGGCATCGAGCGGACATATCTGGGGGATGACAAATGACGACGTTTATTGCCGTTGGTCTTTCAGCAGGGCCGATTGTAGGATTGCTTCTTTTGGGCGGCGCGATGGCGTGGCTGGCCTGGAGATCGATTAAGGGGCACGAAGTAGCTCGCCGGATCGTATTTGCCATGATCGCGCTGGCGGTAACTATTCCGCTTCTGTTCCCAATCACCTTTCAAAGTCCGATTTCGCCGGTTGTTAAAGCAGTGTTCGATCAGGTTGAAAAACAGAAGCCCGGTTCAACAGTATTGATATCATTCGACTTCGATCCGGCGATGGCGCCGGAAATTCAACCGATGGCCAATGCCGTGACGCGTCACTGTCTTTCCAAAGGTCTCAAAGTTGTGTTCATGTCGCTCTGGGGAACTGGTCCGGGTCAGTTGCGCGTGACACTTGACAATGTGGTGGCCCGAGAATTTCCAAATCTCAAACAGGGTGAGGACTGGGCCAATATCGGATATAAAGCCGGAAATCAGGGTGTGCTCAATGTGATCGTTACTGATCTTCACAAGATGTATCCGGCCGATGTCAACAATACGCCTCTTGAGAATCTGCCGATCTTCAAGGACATTAAATCCTGCAAGGACTTTAGTTTGGTGATCGCTCTCGGAGGCGGATTGCCGGGACCCAAAGAGTGGGTGCTGTTTGTCGGCGACCCCGGCGACGTTCCGGTGGTAGCCGGCGCTTCGGCCGTTACAGCCCCGCAATTGTATCCGTATTATCCCAAGCAACTTCTGGGAATCATGGGCGGCGTCAAGGGTGCCGCCGAGTATGAACAGCACTTGGGCGAAGTGTCTGCGCAATTGGAGTCAACGCCGAAGCCGGCGGG
>CAYVWS010000189.1:0-4616 GCA_964455535.1 uncultured Ignavibacteriales bacterium
CCAGTTGGCGTTTGTAGTGCTTGCGCGCAAAGAAGATCAACCGTTCGCGCCGTTTGCTATGTACCCGCCACAGCTCGACACTTGGTATCCGGTTGACTTTCTCCCAGACTTCGGGAGCGCCCGGGCGCTCGACGTACTTCTCGCCAAAATACGATTCATACAGTTCTTTGAGATCGTGTGATATCCACGATGCCGGGTGGACACCGTTAGTCACTGCTTGAATTGGTACTTCTTCGACTGGCAGATTCGGCCAGATATGGTGCCACATCTGACGCGACACCCGACCGTGCAGGACCGACACACCATTGCAGAAGGCGGCCGATTTGAGCGCGGCGACCGTCATGCCGAACTGTTCGTTTTCGTCGCCGGGATTTACACGGCCCATCGCCAGAAAGTCCTGCCAGTTGAGTCCAAGCTGACGGACAGCATCACCCAAGTATCGCTGAATCAATACGGGATCGAACTTTTCATTGCCGGCAGGAACCGGAGTGTGCGTAGTAAACACCGTGGTTGTCCAGACATACTGCATCGCCTCGGCATAGCTCAACTGATGCTCCTGCATCAGCACGCGAAGTCGTTCCAGAGTCAAAAACCACGAGTGGCCTTCGTTGCAGTGATAGATGTCGGGAGTGATCCCCAGTAGTTTGAGCGCCTTTACGCCGCCGATACCCAACACGATCTCCTGCCGGATGCGCATATCTTTGTCGCCACCGTAGAGGACGTCGGTAATCTCACGCGCCTTCGACGAATTTTCCGGCACGTTGGTATCAAGCAAATAGAGCGGTATGACTCCGACGGTCACTTTCCAAATCTGTATCTGCACGGGGACGCCGTCGAGCGTCAGACTGAATTTCAGCGGATGCCCCTGTTCATCGGTCACCAGCTCGACCGGCATATGATACCAGTCGTTTTCTTCGTACCGCTCCTGCTGCCAGCCGTCGGTGGCAAGATGCTGTCTGAAATATCCGTACCGGTAAAGAAGTCCAACCGCCACCATCGGCAGACCAAGATCAGAGCCGGATTTAAGCGTATCGCCTGACAGCACACCAAGGCCGCCGGAATAGACGGGCAGGCCGGTATCCATGCCATACTCAAGAGAGAAATATGCAATCGTGCTGTCGGACAACTGGGGATATTTGTGATGGAACCAGCGTTTCTGGCTCATGTAGTGCTTATAGCGTCGATATACTTTGTCCAGCCCAGCCAGAAAGCCCTCATCTTCGGCCGCTTTTAGCAAACGCTGCTGCGGCAGATGCGACAGCATCTCGACCGGATTTTGTGCGGTATCTTCCCACAGATCAGGATCGAGTCCGATAAAGAGATTTACCAGATCCCAATTCCATGAGTACCAGAGGTTATTGGCCATCTCCTGCAGCGGACGAATCCGCTCAGGCACACTGGGAAGAACGAGCAATTGCTTTACGCGCATAGGTATCCTGTTGGGCGGGTCTTTGGGGTATAACGATAAGCCGCCCGAACAAAAGAGGTATCGGCGGAATCCGGGATTGATTTAACCGGACGGTGGTCGTGAAAGAGTTCTGCAACAAGCATTTCGGGCGCATCCATGCGTTAACTGACGGTTGAATTTGCCGACAATGTTACAAGATATGGTAAAAAATCCCGTTTTTGAAACAATACTGTTTTTTCACCCCTAATTTGCTAAACTACATCCCACTATGAAACGACAAGCGCGACGTATCGGAATACTCACCGGCGGGGGAGATTGCCCCGGCCTTAACGCTGTTATCCGGGCAATTGTCCGGACCGCCAGAAACGACTACGACATGGAAGTCATCGGCTTTTCCGATGGCTACGAAGGGCTAGTCGAAAATCGTTTCCGCGTCCTTGGCTCCGGCGACGTTTCCGGTATTCTCTCGCAGGGCGGGACAATTCTGGGAACCTCCAACCGTGCCGATCCCTTCAAGTACCCGGTGATGCAGGGTGAAGAAGAGTATGTCTATCTCGACCGCTCTCAGCAGGGCGTTCTCAATTACGAATCACTCGGACTTGAAGCGTTGATTGCTATCGGCGGCGACGGCACTATGGCGGCTTCGGCCGGTATGGCGAAAAAAGGACTTCAAATCGTCGGCGTCCCCAAGACCATTGATAACGATCTGATGGGAACCGACGTCACGTTCGGATTCGATACTGCCCTTCAGATTGCAACTGATGCCATCGACCGGATTCACACGACGGCGCAAGCGCATCACCGCGTGATGCTGGTGGAAGTCATGGGGCGTTACGCCGGATGGCTGGCGCTCGGCGCCGGACTAGCCGGCGGCGGTGATATTATTTTGATCCCTGAAATTCCCTACGATATGTCCGCCATTTGCGACGCTATCCGCCGTCGCAATGCCCAAGGAAAGACCTTTTCCATAGTTGTTGTTGGTGAGGGAGCTCATCCGATGGGCGGCAAAATGACGGTGAGCAGAACAGTCAAGAATTCCCCCGATGCCATCCGGCTCGGCGGCGTTTCGCACCAGATTGCGGCTCAGCTTGAAGCCCTCACGCACATCGAGTGCCGTGTCACCATTCTGGGCCACCTCTTGCGCGGCGGAAGCCCGAGCGCGCACGACCGCCTGCTGGCCATGCAGTTCGGAATCGAATCGGTTCATTTGGTAGCCGCAGGCAAATTTGGGCGGATGGTTTCACTGCAGGGAAGTTCGATTGGATCGGTGCCGATCGCCGATGTCGCGGGAAAACAGCGAAAGGTGACACCGGATCATCCGTGGGTCAAAGCCGCGAGTTCGCTGGGTATCTGTCTCGGGGCGCCGGTCGAAGTTCCGCTTGAAGAGTATGTTGCCTGATCGAATGAATCGATCAGCTGAACCGGAAAATTCACAGGAGTGTCAGACACCACATGGGAATCGTTGGTAACCGCCGAAAAATGATCGATCGCCTCAAGGCCTCGCCGGCCTATCGCGTCGCCTACAAAGACCCCGACTTTCTCGCCGCCCGCGATACGCGCGCCAGCCGTCTTCAGCTTGAATTGATGAAAGCCGAACTGCTCATGCAGGAGCATCATATTCGGTCAACCGTAGTCGCCTTCGGTGGTACTCGCATCGCCGAGCCCAAAGAAGCGCGCAAATCGGTGCGGGAGCTGGAAGCGAAGCTCAAGCGCAAACCCAACGACAAAGAGCTGCGCCGTCGATTGGCGGTGGCACGCGCGGTATTGGCCAAGTCAAAGTACTACGACGAGGCGATGGAATTCGCTCGGCTCGTTTCGAATGAGTGTCAGAGCGGTAAGCCGCCGCACGACTATGTCATTGTGACCGGCGGCGGTCCGGGTATCATGGAAGCCGCCAATCGCGGGGCGTACGAAGTCGGCGCCAAATCCATCGGTCTGAACAGTACGCTGCCGATGGAGCAGGAGCCGAATGCCTTCATCGACCCGGAACTCTGTCTGCAGTTTCACTATTTCGCGATTCGCAAAATGCACTTCATGATGCGCGCCAAAGCTCTGCTGGCCTTTCCCGGCGGCTACGGTACGCTCGATGAATTGTTCGAAGCCCTGACCCTGGTGCAGACGCGCAAAGTAGACCGCCTGCCGATCATTCTTTTCGGCGAAACCTACTGGCGCAATGTGATCAATTTCGAGTATCTGGTGCAGGAGGGGACTATCGATCCCGGCGATATTAACTTGTTTGTCTACGCCGACAAGGCCGCCGACGCCTGGAAGTACATCAAATATTTCTGGCAGGCCGAAGGCAACGGCAAGAACGGCAAATAGAATACGTGGGCGGCAGACGCCCTCGTCTGCCCCTCAAGCTATTACTTCACAAATAGCTTCTGCGACTCCAGATACGACTTCATGAACGGCCGCAGCACGGTCGGAGTTGTGTCGGCCATTCGTCGCGCCGAATGCTCCGACCACGAATACCTGCCTGAAAAATCCGGATACCTGTCTTTCTGAACTTCGCGGCCCTTCAAGTGGCCGACCAGATCAATCGCGTCATCATATTGTGAGATCGCGGCATCAAAGTTCTGCGCCGAGTATTTCTCACGGCAGTAGACTCCGTCAATCGGCAATCGGGGCTTGAGCGGCGGGACCGTTTCAGGATATCCCAGCGACATCCCCATGACCGCAAATGTGTATTCGGGAAGCTCAAGTAGCGCGCTGATTTCGTCGGGATGATTGCGTATCGATCCGACCATCACGCCGCCCATTCCCATTGCCTGCGCCGCCATCAGGGCTCGTGCGGCCGCCAGCGAGGCGTCCACCGTCGCGACCAGCCCCAATTCGGTATAGTCACCCACGAATTGATAACCCTTGGCCGCATTGATTCGAGCCAGTCGATGCAGATCGGCGCAGAAGACCAAGAACAACGACGATTTGGCGACATGCGACTGATTGCCGCACAGTACTGCCAGTCGGTCTTTAGTCGCTTGCGACCTGATGCCGATTATGGTGTAGGCCTGAAGATTTGATGAAGTGGGTGACCGCTGAGCGGTTGAGACAATCGTCAGTTCATCCTCGGGTGAAATCTCATTGCTCGTGAACTGGCGAACCGATACGTGCGAGTTGAGAAAATCGATGGTGGTGTTCATATCTGTGCATACTCCCATATATAGAAAACGGCCGGACCATTCGGTCCGGCCGTGAATATAGGCGAATG
>CAYVWS010000190.1:0-4597 GCA_964455535.1 uncultured Ignavibacteriales bacterium
TCTTTGCGGTCGTCGACGCCGTTTTTGTTCTTGTCGATGAAGTCGTCGAATTTCTTTTTCGACGGCTCTGTTTTCTTCGGCGATTGCTTGGGTGATGTCGGTTTGGCTGGCGGAGTGGGCTTGGCCGGCTCACTGATTTTCTTCGGCGGCTCTGGCTTTTTCTTCTCGACCTTCTCAACGGCCAAGACACTGCCAGCGCATATTGTCGCGAGGGCCAATCCTATTGTCAGAATCTGTTTCGTTTTCATCTTTGGGTCCCTCAACTTGCGAAAAGTCAGAGGTACGTTCAAGCTTAAAGGTCAGGGCCGGTTAGGCCCTGACCTTTCACTTTTGACTTATCCTGATGCTTGGCTCAGTTGGGCTTTTTGCCTCGGCCGCCTCCGTTGTCGCCGCCTTTGGACTTGCCCGGGCTTGAGGGCGGGGCCTGACGCGGCGGTTCCGATTTTGGCTTGGGTGCTTCTTTCACTGCCGGCTTGGGAGACTCGCCTTTTGATTCTCCGTCGGACTTCTTCTCCACCTTAGCCGGTTCGCGACTCGGCTCGCGCTGCGGCTCTTTGCGTTCCACCACGCGGGCGCGCTCAGTTTGGCCCCGGTCTTCGGTGCGAGGAGTTGTCCGCTCTACACTTCCAGCTGAGCTGCCCTTCTGGCGGTAGGTCGAACCAGTGCCTTCAGTCGTGCGAACCCGGTCATTGAGACGGCTGCCGTTGTCATCGGACGACCGACGCGATTTGTCGATTCCGTATCCGGAAGTCGTCTTGATTCCTTTCGCATCACCCATCGCTTCGTATCCGCGGTCGGTCTTTACCAATTCGGTCTCGCCGCGCGCATACTTCTTAGTGAGCGGACGGAAGTCATCGACACTGGTCGGCTCCATCTTGCCGCCCTTTTCGATCATCCGATCGCCACCGGTTACCGTGCCGCGCGGAGTCTTGGTCGCGACCACCGGCTTGTAGTCCGGGTAGCCGTTCTTGACCGGATCGCGCCACTTAGTGACATTCACTTCTTTGTACCGCGATACGACCACCCGCGAAGTTTTCACGACCGCGCGATCGAATACCACCGTGTGATAGCGGTTGCAGTGGAAATCGGATTCCCAGCAATATCCCCACGGATCATAGACGGTGATCACATGCCATCCCACCAGAAGCCGCGGGATATACAGCGGCGCGCATCCCCAATAGACGCCGTTGATGTAGACCGACGATCCCCACGGATAGTCGATGTAGACATTGCCGCAGACCGCCCAATCCGGATACGACGGATAATAAATCGGGCGATAGTAGTCCGGCTCCCACTCCTTGACGAACATGACCGAGCGATCCAGCGCAAAACGCTGGCCAGGGTAGCGCGAGAAATACCGGTCGTTCAGATTGTCCATATACTCATTGCGGTCGTCGTAGTCGCACACCAGACCGGAATTGCGATACCAGTTCGGCACAGCGATACGTTCGCGCGACGCCACAATCTGCAGGTACTCGCGCCCGCTGGGACCGTCGATGCGCAGATCGTACTTGTCGTTGTTACCAGGCAGATGATAGGTGACACCGCCGGTGATGTAGTTGTCATCCGACGGATCGTTCGGGAACAACAGATTCACCCGGCCGCGGCTGTCGATGCTGTAGATGGCGACAAAGCAATCGCGGTTGGCGCGGAAATTAATCACGACATTGTCGCCGGTGTAATACTCGGCGTCGTCGCGATTCGGCCAGACCTGGACATCCAAGTACCGGTCGATCCGCATCGGGTCGCCGCTTTGGTTGTTGTCATAGCGGCTTTCCTGACGGTAGTTGTCCGAGTCGCGGTAGTCGCGATCCTCGTTGTCATCCTGCGCTCGAAGCGCGGGGGTCAGAGTCATCACCGCAAGGGCGACGATCCATCCGAATTTCTGCATTGCGTTCTTCATATAGGCACTCCTTGAATTGTTCACATCTGCTCCGTAGCGGCGACACGAATCTGCTTAAGATACCCGGAATCGTGCTGCGGTTTGGGGGCTCCCGGGAAGGCCGGAGCCAGTTCAGGGTTTCCGGTATCAGTCTGGTAGGCCCAGGTGAACGAGACCAGTCCGGCCGGACGATCTATCCCTATCACCCTCATCTTGGCGAAATGATTGTCGCGGGTCCAGATCACATAGGTGTGGCCGACAATCAGCTCCACCCAACCCACGCGCGACCAACCGTTATCGGGCGAGTATCCGATTTCATCGAAATTGGAAGTGTACCCGACATCCTGAATATCCGTCGAGTCGTCTGCGACGTTGAGATAGAGATTTCCGTCAATGTCGTTGTCTACGTAGACATCGGTATTCACATCGTCCCACGCCACTCGTGTTGGCACTGTCGAGAGATTGAACCCGGAAAGGTTCTGCTGTTTGAAAAGCGAATATAGGTCGACCGAACCGTCGGGACGCGGCGTATCAAAGACAGTCTCAGCCGAGAGCGGCGATTCCTGTCCGTCGTCGTCGACCGCACTGACCGCGTAGTAATACGTCTGGCCATTGACGGCGCCGTTATCAACGAAACTGTAAATAATCAGATCGAGATCGGGGTTGTAATCCGCGTCGATGGTGCCGATTTCATTGTACCCGGTAGTCGCATTGAGCGAACGGTAAACGGCGTAGAAGTTGATGTCGTTTTCATAGACGCCATTCCAGACAATCTCAACCGCGTGGTCACCGGTGACACTGTAGACCCCTTGCGGGGCGGCGGGGACTTTGTCGATGTAGACCGGATTGTTATTGTCGTCACAGCCGAGCATCAACGCGGCGGCGGCGAGGATTGGCAGTATCAGAAGGGCTTTTTTCATAGTCGTCTCCATCACGTTCAGGTTTCTCATGACTATCCCTTATACAACCCCCGTGCCGAATAAGTTAAGTGATTGTATATCAATAGATTGAGTGATTTTGGCGGCGGCGGACATGCACAGAAATTGTGCGTCGAACGAAGTCAACTGACCAATTTTGTCAGATGAGTCAAGTACGATTTATGATGTGAGCGGGGTTACACCGGCTCTTCCAACCCGTATTCTTTAATCTTCGCCCGGAGCGTATTGCGGTGAATACCCAGCTGCTCGGCGGTTTCGCCCAAATTCCAGTTGAGTTGATCGAGGCAATACTTGATATGCTCTTTTTCGACTTCGGCGATAGGTCGAATGGTGCCGGTGGATTTCGAATCTGACTTCCTCGCCAATCCCAAATCGTCGACTGTCAAAAACTCAGATCGCGTCATCACCATCGCGCGCTGGATGACATTTTCAAGTTCACGAACATTGCCGGGCCAACCGTACGATGTCAACGCGGCCGCTGCTTCGGGGCTCAGGCCTTTGACTGACTTGCCGACTTTGCGGGCGCCATCAGCGATGAACTTTGCAGCCAGCAACAAGACATCTTTGGGTCGTTCACGCAGCGGCGGCAAATTGACGCGAATGACATTCAGGCGATAAAACAAATCCTCCCGGAATTTTCCTTCGGCGACCATCGCCTCAAGATCGCGATTGGTCGCGGCCACCAGTCGAATATCAAGTGGGATCGGCTTGGTGCCGCCGAGTCGCTCGATGACATGTTCTTCGAGCACCCGCAAGAATTTCACCTGCATCCCAAGCGACATCTCGCCGATTTCATCCAAGAAGAGCGTGCCGCCGTCGGCTAACTCGAACCTTCCCTGCTTGGCTTTGTCGGCGCCGGTGAACGCGCCACGCTCAAATCCAAATAGCTCCGCTTCTAATAGTGTTTCCGGAAACGCGGTGCAATTGATCGCCACCATCCGATTGGCCGCTCGACCCGAGAGCGCGTGGATCGCTCGCGCCACTAATTCTTTTCCGGTTCCCGAGGGGCCGGTGATAAGAACAGTCGCATCCTGGGGCGCCACGACCGAGATCAGCTCTTTGACTTTTTGTATCGCCGGCGACTCGCCAATGATTTCGCTTGACGCAAAGACTTCAGCCAGCCGCGTCGCCATCACCTGATTATCGCGCACCAACTGAAATTTCTCTGCGGCGCGATCGAGTTTGACCGTCAGTTCATTTAGATCCTCGACTGGTTTGGTGAGATATTCGAACGCGCCGCGCTGCATCGCCGAAACGGCCGTCTCGACCGATCCAAACGCGGTCAGCACGATTACCTGAATAAACGGATTGATTTCGCGAAGTTTCTCCAGAAGCTCCAGACCGCTCATGCCGGGCATTTTCATATCCACCACGGCAACCGGCGCAAACGACGTTTGATAGATACCGAGCGCCTCCTCGCCTGAGCCGGCCTCGGCGATCTCATACCCCTTCTTGGCCAGAAATCCGGCCAGGAGCTTTCGCTGCGCGGCTTCGTCGTCGACTAACAGGATTTTTCGCGTCGCCATATCTCAATGTAGTACGCTACCACGCGATTGTCCGCCACAAAAAAACCTCGGGTGACTATTGGAGAGGTGGAAGAATCGTCGTTGCGAGGAGCGATGTCTTCGGAGCGACGAAGCAATCTCGAAAGAGCTTTTCAACCGATACAAAAGAGAGATTGCTTCGGCCCGCTTTCGCTTGGCCTCGCAACGACAGATAGACTACTGTCGCAAGGGATGGGTGAGATGAAACCTTGCGCCCGCGCCGGGTCGCTACT
>CAYVWS010000191.1:0-4592 GCA_964455535.1 uncultured Ignavibacteriales bacterium
TGTCGCCCTTGTCGATGAGCGGATAGACTATGTACGCCTGCCCTCCTTTTTTCACCTCGTCCTCGATAAACTGATAAATCTTCTCTCTGGTGTCGACCGATCGCCAAGCGGTGCGAATCGGCTTGCGGCCGGGCGGCAGCGAGGCAATGGTTGAGAGCGCAACGTCTCCATACAGAGTAAGCGCCAAAGTTCGTGGGATGGGCGTGGCGGTCATAACCAGCAGATCCGGAGCGTCGCCTTTGGCATACAGCTTTCCGCGCTGTTCGACCCCGAAGCGGTGCTGTTCGTCGATTACCACCAAACCGAGACGAGCGAATTGAACATAGTCGTAGATGAGGGCGTGCGTACCGAAGAGAATCGATACGTCGCCGCGACCGCACGAGTCGGCAATAGCGGTTTTGGCTTTCGGCTTCATGCTCGAAACAAGCAGCCCGGACGTGATGCCGACTTTTTCCAAAACCGGTCCCCAGGTTCGATGATGCTGTTCCGCCAGAATTTCTGTCGGCGCCATAAACGCACACTGCAAATTGTTCTCAGCGGCGAGCACGGCGGCAAGAACGGCGACAACTGTCTTGCCGCTGCCGACCTCACCGTGGAGCAGCCGGGTCATCGGGCGTGGACGGCGCAAATCAGCGACTATTTCGCGCATGACATTTTTTTGTTCATCGGTCAAGGTGAAAGGCAGGTGCTTTCCGAATTGTTTGACCAGATGCCCCGGCTCGGCGTAGGTGTGCGTCTTGACGATGGCATCTTTGCGCCCTTTCGAACGGAGAACATAATACTGAAGCGCCAGAAGTTCGTCGAAGGCCAGACGGCGGCGGCTGATCTCGATCTCTTCACGTTTCTGCGGGTAATGAATATGCTGGATAGCGGCGTGAAGTCCGGCCAGCCCGAGCCGCTTGAGTTCAACGCTGGGAATGGGGTCGGGAAATGTTTCTTTCAACTCAGAGAATATGAACGTGGTGAGCTGGCGAATGCCCTTGCTGGAGAGGCCTACTTTAGTCAGTTCAGCGCGCTGTGGATAGACCGGGATGATACGACCGGCATGAACCATCTTGTCGCTCTCGTCATCGAGACGCTCCAAATCGGGATGTACGATCTGCCGCCCCTGAAAGTAGGTGACCGTTCCGGTGGCGGCGTAGACCTGCCCTTTCTTGAAGCTCTTCTCCCAGAAGCGCAGTCCGCCGAAGAAGATCAGCATGATCCCGCCCGTCTGATCTTCGAGAATGACTTCAAACCGTTTCTTGCGGCCGTAGAGCATACCGTGGGCCTTGACCACACCGATGACCGTGGCGGAGTGATTGTCTTTGAGATCGCGAATCGGTACAACGGTTGTCCTGTCGAGATAGTGGCGGGGATAATAGGTGAGTAGCTGTCCGACGGTGGTCAGTCCGAACTGCGCCAACGCGGCAGCGCGGCGCGGCCCAACGCCTTTGACATACTGGAGCGAAGTGTTCAGTAGTAACTCGGCCACAGCCGTAGTCTGGCCGATTTGGCGACCGGAGTCAATCTCAATTCTAGAGTGGGTTCAGCAGATATCGCGCGGGGCAGGCAAACCGCCGACCGGCGGCGACTGCCAGTGTTCCTTGATGTGTTTCTCGGCTTCGGCAAGCGTGCGAAACGTCAGGGCGACTTCGGAGATACGCCCTTTGGAGAACATCTGGTGGAGCTGCTTGAATGTGCTTGGATTATTCAGCACGTACACCGACAGGGCACAGCCATTCTGAGTCGACCACATCATGTGCTTGCCGATGATGGCGATGACCTCGGGGTACGACGTGCGCCAGTTCGACAGATCGATCAGTTTGGCCCACGGCCTGCCCAAGAGCGGTTTCACTTCATCTTTGAAATCGTCGTGGTACGACTTTGCCACATTGGCCTTCCACAGACCGTGCACTTTTGCATAGATGATGGCGCGATCGGATTCGACGCGAAATGAGTATTCCAGCGACCAGGAGTTCATATGGGTTATCGTTTCGTAAATAATGCCACGACAGAAGTGTAGCTCCAATGTACGAATCTCAAACCGCAAATCAACAGAAAACTCCGGGCCTTTCCGCCCGGAGTGTGAATTCCGTTAGACGTGTATCGAGCCGATCAACTGCCGGTACGAACGGTCACCCGCAGAAAGAAACGTCGACCGGGACTGGGATAATCTCGGTCGGTCGGAGAGTAGCCAAAGGTGCTGGGGCGTCTCTGGTTGGTCAGATCATCGACAGCCCCTGACAATTCAAAGTGCCCGTTGAGCCGCACCTGTGCATGTACGCCCAATTCGTACACATGTTCAATTGACTTCTCGGCCCCCCCGTACATCTGAATCCAGCGATCAGAAACATACCGCAGGTCGGCTCCGCAGGTAATGCGCCTGTTCAATTTGTATTCAGATGAAAGAGTCCAGGTAAGATCGGGCACGTAGTAGGCGTCGACATACTGGAAGCTGCTGTCAAGTGTCTGTCGGGCGTGCTGCCAGACCGCCACAAATTCGCCGCTTACTTTGGTTGTGACTTCGACTCGCAATCCCGCATCCACTCCAATTGAAGTAAACCGGTTCACATTTTTGGGGACATACTGAAAGGTCGCACCGTCATATTGATACTGAATCAGATCGTGAATGCGCTGGCTGAAGCCGGACAAATGAGCGGCAGTTCGGCTTCCGGGGTAAGCATATGAGAAAGTTGTCACCAGCGAGCGGGAGCGTTCGGAGCGAAGGTCGGGATTGCCCCGAGTGTAGGCATCTTGTCCGAACTGGTCGGCTAAGCTGGGATTACGATAGGCAAAACCGTATCCGATCTTCAGTCGCGTCGCATTGGAAATTGCAGCCACCAAGCCGGCATTATATGACGACTGGACATCGCGCCCTTTAACAAAGCTCAGACGGCCGCTGATATCGGGACGGATGAGATGGGAAATATCATTTGTAATTGCTGACCAGAGATCGAGTTGGTGCTGGTTGCCAGTCCAGTGGTCGGGCAGCGGCGCAAACGGGCTTTGCTGTTCATTGTTATAGTCAAGAGATCCATAGAGCCAGTCAACGCCGCCGGCGACTGTGCTGTGCTTGAGCTGATGCTGAACTCTTCCGGTAACGCCGGACGAACGTTTGCGGTAGATTGTCGTCGTCTGGGCGGTGTCGACGGGCATATTCCAGCTTTCCTCGAAGCGCGAACGATAGGTGAGCCGTTTGTGATCTAAAAAAGCATCAAGCTGGAATTCGGTTTTGTCCGAGGCATGCCAGCCGAAATGGGTATCGAAGGAAAAGTTCTTGTCCTTCTGATGATCGTACAAGTTCGAGGACTCAGCATCGCCGAGAGTCGGCATCTCTCCCTGCGCCGGCATGGGTCCGGGCGAGCCGAGACTGTCGGCAAAAGCCCGCGCGGTAGCGTGCCACCGGAACTTCCCGCTCCGAGACAGAAAATCGGTTCGCAGCCCGAACGAATTTGCCTCAACTCCGGCGTTCGAACGATCGTTGTCCGATTTGAGCAGCTCTCCCCAACCGCCGATGCCTATTTGACCGACTTTCCGTGATGCCGAAAGTCGATGTCGCTGGTAGGCGAAACTGCCGACCTGTGAAGACGCCTCAATCCTGTCGGCGAACATAGTGCGCGGGACGAGATTGACCACGCCGCCCAGCGCGTCGGAGCCGTAGAAAGCTGATTGCGGACCCTTGAGCAGTTCGACACGATCAAATTCCGAGGGCGAATATTCAGAGAGGTTGAACCCGCCCAGTGAATAGTCGCGCACCACGCGGCCGTCGTAGAGCAAGAGCATATGACGATTGTACGTTCCCCAGTTTGACAAAGTCGCTACCGAACCGGCGCCGGTGTAGTCGCGCAGATCGACTCCGGTGCCGACCGACAGCGCCTCGGAGAGGGTCGACGATTGGGTCATACGATCCTGCCTCACCAGCGCCGTCGGCCAGACGCAGTTCGAACTGGCCAGACCGAAGCGATTGGCGGTCACGATCATCGTGTCAGGAATGTGGTAGACCTCGGTCGAATCGACCGGTTGAGGGGCGGCCTGGGTTCCCGACGCTCCCAGTACCAATACCGCGGCTCCGAAAAGAAATAAGCGCCGCACAATGGACTCCTGTCTGTGCCGAGCGCTTCTGATTCCCTTGGCCAGCCCACGCTGACGGCACGGAAGAGATT
Organism: uncultured Ignavibacteriales bacterium; assembly: GCA_964455535.1. Lineage (GTDB taxonomy): Bacteria > Zixibacteria > MSB-5A5 > GN15 > FEB-12 > JACRAV01. Next base: position 4,146 of record CAYVWS010000191.1, read on the forward strand.
GGGCTTCGGCAGGTTTCCTGGCTTGCGGCGTCGAACCTTTGCGCGGCGCCTTCCCTGTCTTTCGACAAGTGGCGAAAAGCCGCGAAAGTAGCCGATACAGTAGCGGGGCTGCGACGGAATCGCACCGTCTTCCCTATTACCCGCCCGTGTGGGCGGCACCGAAACGATGTGAGTGTAATCTGAGCGAACGCGACCGAAATGTCAAGAAGCGGATTTTGATATTCAGTAGGCGGTATCGAGCCACGACTGATAGTTGCGGGACAGTTCGCTCATCGAATCGCCGCCGAATTTTTGGACAAACGCCTGCGCGATCACAATTGACGCGACCGCCTCGCAGATGACAGCCAAAGCGGGGACAATACAATGATCGGCGCGCTCCACCATGGCTTCGTGCGCTTCGTGCGTTCTGATATCTACAGTCTTCAGGGGCTTGTTGAGCGTGGAAAT
>CAYVWS010000192.1:0-4591 GCA_964455535.1 uncultured Ignavibacteriales bacterium
AGAAACCCGACAACTATTTCTGTTCTGTCACCCCGGCGTAGGCCGGAATCCAGTCTTCTTCTCATATCCGACTAGGACTGGACCCCGGCCTTCGCCGAGGTGACAGAACCTTACGGTCACGGAATTATCTCCGGCCGCGGCGTAGACAACTGGTCGGCCACCTGAAAGAAAATGCGCAGTCGGTGCTTCATGGCTTCGGCTGCGCTTTCGTTTTGGGAAGAAACATCAGTGTCGTGCGAGGCGTCGGCGGCTCGATCCAAAAGCGAAGTGCGCGTATTAAAGTTGTCCCGAAAGATAAATCGTGAATCGATAAACGCGCCGTCGTTAGCGTCATTCACAAACGCAAACCCGCTGTCAGTCGCATCAATGAGATTTCGTCCCCAACTTGCGTGTTCATAGTCTCCACCCAAAACTGACATGAGCGTCGGAATCATGTCGACTTGTCCGCCGACCTGCCTAACTCGGCGCGCCGAATCACCCAGCAGCTTCGGCGCGTAGATCAGCATAGGTATCTGAAACCCAAGCGGATCGAGCAGGTATCGATCTCCGCCGCGCTTGCAGTGATCTGAGACAAAGACAAAGACCGTCGAATCAAACGCCGAATGCGAATTGAATTGTGTGACAAAATCGCCAATCGCCTTGTCGGCATAAAGCTGAACATTGTATAGCCGACAAGTATCCGAATTGTCTTTGTACCGCTGAACTGTTGAATCGGGCAAATCAAACGGTTCATGGAGCGACAAGGTGAAAACCGTCAGGTTGAACGGACGGGGGAGGGTGTCGATCATCGAGGCCAATCGATTAAACACGATATGATCCGGCACACCCCACTTGGCGTAGACATTCTCTTCGCCGAAATAGGCGTCGTCGAGCGTGACATCGTATCCCTTAGTAGTCAGAAAGCCGCGCATATTGTCGAACTCGATATCGCCGCCATAGGCAAAGATGTTGTGGTATCCTCGTCCTTTAAGAATTTCCGAAATAGCCCGGAACGGATGCGCCGCATTGTAGCGGGTCATGATCGATCTTCCGGGAAGTGACGGGAAGCTGAACAGTGTAGCGCTCAATCCATAGTTGCTGCGGACGCCGTTGGCGTAGAAATCTGTAAACAGAACACCGTGATTTGCAAGCGAATCGAACCGAGGCGTTAAGTCCCGCGGAAATCCCAAAGAGCCAGTCAGCTTCCCCGACCAGCTTTCCATGATGACTATTACCACATTCGCATTGAATCCCCACGGCGCAGGCGGATGTGTGGTCAGTCTTTTGAGCGATTTGCCCGGCTCTATCCATTTGTCGTTGGATTTTCCAAGCATCGCCTGCACGGTATCTATACCTTCGCCTAATGGCACGAATGGAAACCGCAGAGACTCCGGCAAGTAGCTCAGTCGTGGATCGTTTCCTTCTTCCATCGACGCTCTTCCGAGTGTGTAGATTCCGTTCAGGCCGAGTTGATTGATGAAGTGATTGTTCGACCAGTACGCCACTGACCAGCCGATAGGGGAGAGCCCTGTTCTTCCGCGAATGCCCAGAAACGACAGCGCGAAGAAAATGACAAACCAGATTGGATAGGCAAACCACCGAGGAGAAAATTGAACACGTCCCGCACTTCGAACGAGTCGGCTCACCCACCACCATATGGTGACTGAGACCAGCAGCCAGCCAATGATGAACGGATAGAGCATCGGATCGGATACGATCAGATGCCAGAACGTCGTCCCTTCGCCGAAGTATTCGTAGACCAGAAAGTTCAAGTGACTTCCCAGTTCGTGGTAGAAGCGTGCGTCGGCAAGGAGCAAGAGCGCGGCTAATGAGAAAACAGTCGTAAGGTAGCAGCCGCTCAGGGACGAAACGGCTTTGGCTCGGATTGGCAGCCATGGGAGCAGAATCAAGAGCGGCAAGATTAGCCAGAGCATAACAATTGTGTCGAATCTCCAGCCGACCGCAAACGCGGTTGCGATATCACCGAGCGAAGCCCCCTCAATTTGCGAGCTATTCACGGCGAGAAAAACGAGACGGCCAATCTGAAAGATGAATAGTCCGGTCAGATACGACCAGACAAGCGGACGGAACTGAGCGGGGAGAGCGATACGATCAAACAGTGAATCGAAGCGGGCGGGGGAGTGGTTCATTCTCCGACAAGAAAAGGCTTCAATTCAGCCAGTCAAGCTCGATACGAAATGGTGAATCAAACCCCACTAGCGTGTCACCCCCGACCAGTTCCGCCGGAAGCGGAACGCAGAGCGGGGGTCCAGCAGGAAAATACAAATTGAATCGTTGTTGTCGTAACACCGGCTGGGTCCCGGGTCTTCGGGCTCGCGGACTCGCCCTTCGCCCGGGATGACACTATCTCTAGTTATCCTCCACCACCACCGCTGTCCCCCAAACCAATATTTCACACGCCCCCTGCGCTATACTGGATTGAGCAAAACGTATCGTCACAATTGCATTTGCCCCGAGCGACTCGGCCTCGGCGACCATTCGATCGAGCGACTGCTCGCGCGATTCGGCGATCAGTTTCGTGTAGTTGACCACTTCGCCGCCCACGATATTCCGAAGAAACGCCATGAAATCCTGGCCGATATGACGCGCCCGCACCGTGTTTCCCTTCACCAGCCCGATAGTCTTCACGATCTTCTTTCCTTGTATTTCATGCGTGCTGGCTAAAATCACTTCTCGACCTCCGTATATCGCTCGCGTTTGTAGGCAAAGAACCGCTCCCGAACCAGGGAGACCAAGAGAATGATGACACCGATACAGCCGACCGTCAACCCGAATTTCAGCCACAGCGGCGACTCGGGATTGGCGTAGAGTTTGGAAAACGCCTCAAAAAGCCCGAAGACCAGAAGCACCATTGCACCCACTGATGCCAGCACCCAGCCCGCGCCGCGCTCGATCTTCTTGTAGAGAGACTGCCAGTATGCCTCCCAGACTTCGTCGGGCAGATCGGCGTATTTCATCTGACTGGTGACCAGTTTCAAGCGGTTGAATTCCTTCACTTCGGATTTCAGTTCGGGGTTGTGTTCAAGCTCGCGTTCGAATTCCCGGCGTTCTTCGGGGTTCAGTTCGTTATCTACGTATCCCGCGAGCAGTTGTTTCCACCGTTCATCCATGTTGGCCTCCCATCAGCCCACCCAGACGTTTACGGGCATAGTAGAGGCGCGACATGACTGTCCCGCGCGGAATATTCAGGATCTCGGCGATTTCGTCGTATGACATATTCCGGAAGTGATAGAGCGTGATAATCTCGCGGTCGTCGAAAGACAGCTTGACTAAACAATCTCGCAGCAGCTCTATTTCTTCGCGCTTGATCAGATCGCTTTCGGGCGAGTCCTCGGTCGACACCAGATATTGAACATCGTCAAGATCGACATTTCGCGATTTGGAGACTGTCCGACGTTTCAGCCATGTCCTTGCCAGATTGGCGATGATCGTATAGAACCACGGCAAAAAGGGCTGTTCGGTTTTGAAGGTCGCCGCCGAGCGGTAGGCCCGCAGAAACGCCTCCTGCGAAATGTCGTAGGCATCGTCGCGGTTGCCAACCAGTCCAAGCGCGGTCTGATAGGCCATCCGCTTATGGCGTTCGACCAATAACCGAAACGCCTTTTTGTCGCCTGATTTCATACTTTCCAACAGCGCAGAATCGGTTGCCATTCCGTCGTCCGTCTCTCCGCCCGACAATCCGGTTTTTGCGGTCCTTTCACTGGTCATACCAGCCAAACAGACGAATATTCACTTCTTTCGGCAAGCTAATTTTGAGCTTGCTCCTGCGACTGATGTCGGGCTGATTTAAGAGTACTGGTAATGGCTCCGACTGGCTCAGCCAAAAGTCGACGCTTTGTTTCGTCAGTTCCTTCCTCGCCTTCCGGCGAGGTGAGAACTGACGAAAATGTCAGGTCTCGCTCCAGCTTGCGCCGGAGTCTAGGACCTGACACAACAAACATATTTGACTTCACCCTGAGCTTGTCGAAGGGTCCACAAGATCTCACGGAGGAAAGACCATGCTGAAATTTGTCACAGCCATCGCACTCTTAGGCGTCACTACAACCCACGGCGCCGACCTGCGCCCCAGCCAAATGGCGCACACTTTTTCCATCGTCTGCTACGACTCCGCCACAGGCCAATTCGGCGCGGCGGTGCAGTCGCACTGGTTCAAGGTCGCCGATGTCATTTGGGCTGAGCCGGGCGTCGGAGCAGTCGCGACGCAGTCGCTGGTTGATTTCACCTACGGTCCTCTCGGGCTTGAAATGCTCCGAAATGGCCGCTCTGCGTTCGCGACGCTGCAGGGGCTCCTGACCGCCGACTCGAATAACGCCGTACGCCAAGTTGCCATCATCGATCGCACTGGCGCAGTCGCCACTCACACCGGATCAAAGTGTATCGCAGAAGCCGGGCATCATAGGGGCAAAATCTATTCGTGTCAGGCCAACCTGATGCTCAAAAACACGGTCTGGGATGCCATGGCCGCCGCCTTCGAGAACACCAAAGGCGATCTGGCTGAGAGGATGATGTGCGCCCTTGAAGCCGCCCAGAAAGAGGGGGGAGATATTCGCGGCAAACAATCTGCGGCGATGATTGTCGTGGCCGCCAAACC
>CAYVWS010000193.1:0-2415 GCA_964455535.1 uncultured Ignavibacteriales bacterium
ATCTTGACGTGTCGTCGGCAATGGATCGCGCCAGAGCATCGGTGAAGTCGCTCGACGCGGCCGCGGGGTCTTCTGCTGCCGGACAGCATCGCACTGAATTAGTAGGCGTGAGATCGTCGGTCGTTTACATGCCGTACTACGTGATTGTCGTTGAAAGTTTGGACGGTCGTCGGTATGTGATCGACGCCGTCTCGGGCCGGGTAGTCTCTTCCGGAAGCGGGGCAACCGAACAGGAGCTGACACCAGAACGTGTTCAGCCGCTTGGTCAGATCGGGTTGGAGCCGCATCGGTGCAAGACGTGCGGCCAGGATTTGTCGGTGAAACCATCGCTTGTGTACTACTGCCGGAATTGCGGACGAACGACACTGCTCGGCGATGCGGTCGGTGCTTCTGTCAGATGCACGCTGCATACGGCTGAGGATCTGCTTGTACCGTTTTGGAAAGCCGGTGATAAGCTCGTGCCGGCATTCAGAGCTGGAAATGTCGAGGCGATGTACCGACTCGGGTCGCGGGCGAGCGGGGCGCTGAAAAACTTATCATTTGACGTGCCACTTGGTCCGGACAGCTGCGTCTCACCGGTCAACGTGACATTTCAGGAAGCGAAAGTTGCGGCCGCCATCGCGGACTTCCGTAAAAGTCTCGATCGAAATCCAAAGGCGACGCTGAGTGATATTGACGATCAGTCGACCACCGGTGAGCTGCTCTTGATCGCCTTCAGGGCGAGAAATTACTTCTGGGTCGATACGACACTCGATGCGATCTCGTTCGAGCGGGCGCTGCTCCGGTAGTTCCCGTTTTCTTCCAATAAGAAAGCGGCTGTCTCTTTCGAGACAGCCGCTTTGATTTCAGAAAGACAGATCGTCTTCCGAACTCAGATCACACTTAGTGGCAGACCGCCGGCGGCGTGAAGCTGATGTACAGATAGTCGATCAGAGCCGACAGATCGGAGATATCGATACCGTTACCCGGATCACCGTCGGTGTTCGCTGAGAGCAAGCACGGCGGAGGGGTGAAGCTGATGTACAGGTAATCGATCAGAGCCGACAAGTCGGAGATGTCAACGCCCTTGCCCGGATCGCCGTCGACGTTACCGGTGCGGCCGTCAATGCTCAGAGCAAGACAGCAGCTGGTGCAGTTGCAACCGGGACGCAGACGTTCGCAGTACCAGTTGAGGGCCTTGTCATACGACACGTTCAGGTCGTTCTCCACGCCGTTCTTAACCGTAACAAGCGCGGTGTACACCGTCACGGTGTCGTTCACAGCGAAGTTACGCTTATGGTAATACGTGTAGAGAGCGCGACTGTCATTGTGACCCGTCTGCGCGGACAACCCGGAGTTGCCCATCAAATTCCAGAAGTACTTGCCTTCGGCATTTGTTGTCAGAGAGTCGTAGTTATACAGCGTATCCTGACGATAGGTCAGGGCGCTATAGAAGTCCTTGTCCTGGAAGCAGTTGTCGCCGGTGAACTCGGTCTTGGTGTACTTGCCCAGCAGGAACATGGCGCCGTAACGGGCCGAGTCACGCTGAGTGCCGCAGTCCGGAACCGTGCCGGTGTCGATACCGCGCATGTACACAGTCTTCGTGCCGAGGATCTTCGACGTGTTATAGGCGATCGAGTCGGACGGAATGTCCCAGTCGATCTGTTCGCCCACGGTCACGTTGTTGACCGTCGAATTCTTCAGGTTGAAGTACTGTTTCTTCACAACGATGAAGTTGCAGGAGTCGGTCGCGGTCGGAGCGTAGTAGGTCGTACGGACACCGATGGTGGTGTCGCGGTTGACAAACGTTCCGGTCGCATAAGCATCGTAGCCAGTGCCGGTAAAGCTGCCGGCGCCGGTCGTCACGATCGGCTTGAAGGATTCATCGGTCTCAAAGCCGAGTTCGAACAGCTGGTTGCTCCAGCTGTACGCTGAACCGGCCGTGATTTCGCGGTTGACCACCACACCGCCGTCGTACAGATAGATACCTATCCGTGACTGACCTGAAGTGTCGCAGTCGCCGCCGAGCACCCAGTAATCCATATTGGCTTTACCGGTGCCGCCGAGACCATTGCGTCCCATCTCACCATTGTTAGAAACCACCAGACGCAGGCAACCGGTTTGGACGGTATCCCACTTCTGAGCGGCCACGGTGTCGGCAACGAGGAACTTGTCGATCACGATGTTGATAGAGTCGCGCGGGGCCTTGGCATCGGACTTGATGAAGATATAGCCCGACAGATTGACAACCGTTCCCGGCGAATTAACAGCGCCGCCCTTGTTCAGGGTGACGTTGAATGTACCGGTGTTCGGAATGCCGGCCGGAACAGTCATGCCGCCGCCATTGGTGACGGCCAACCAGTCGGTCGGAACCTGAGTCTGCTTCACCATCCCGATCTGGGAGATGTTCAGTGTCGCGTTACCTTCGTTGGTCAC
>CAYVWS010000193.1:2515-4554 GCA_964455535.1 uncultured Ignavibacteriales bacterium
GTATTCAGATCAATACCCCACTGAGCGTTGTGGGCTTTGGCGATCTGGTTGGTACGATTCGACCAGTGGAACAAGTTGGTCGAGAAGTCGCCCCAGAAGTAAACGTTGTCATTGTACACGTTCACCGGAGTCGCGCCGGCATCCCACACGATATGCAGGAAGCCCTCGTGGTCGTACAACGCGCAGACCGAGAGGAACGATGTGAATGACGCCAACGTACGCGAGTAGTTTGTCAGGTTAATCTTCGGACCCCAGGTCAAACCAACAGAGTCGGAGACTCGATACCAGACGTCGTTGTCATAGCGACGGCTCGTGCCGGAAAGCGGCGGGACCGCGCCGGTTTTCCAGTGAACCCAGGCGGCAGCTACTTTGGGCGAAACGCGCGAAGCGGTCAATGCGCCGTTGTGGGTACCGTTACCATTGGAAATGTTGTTGATGGTATCAATGACGGTTGGACCGGTCCAGGTGCCGGCAGCGGCCGTTCCGAGCTTACGATAATATGTAAGCGTGTATTTGCCGAACTCAGGAGCTGCTTCGACAACGCCGTTGTCGGCATTCTTGAGCAACTCTTCTTTCGCCATCACGTGAGTGATGGTATCGCCGGCCCACTCCTGAATTTCGACCACCGGTTCCCACAGGTGGTTTTGACTCACTGGGGAGATAAACCCGGTCTGATACTGCGCCTGCGCGATCTGGCTGCCGGCGCCGAAGGTGCAGTTGGCCGGAGCAGCGGTGCCGCTCTGCCAGAAGAAGTGGTTGTCGATCGGGCCGCCGGTGTTATCGGCGCCGCCGATCACAACACGGCTGCGGCCGTTGACATCCATCACGGCGTGCTGGCCGGATTCGCCGATCGCGTTGAGCACGCAACCAACCTGGAATCCGCGCGGCCAGGTGCCGGTGATCGGAGAGTAGATGTTATAGGCGAAACGCGAGTCTTCACTCGGCGCGTCGTTTCGCGAATAGACGAAATGGATATCCGGACGAGCGCCGCGGAAGTCGATCATACGCTTTCCCGGCGAACGATACTGGTCGTCCATGTAGGTATAGTAAATGTCGAGACCCGGGGACGACACATTGGAAGGCGTGGCGGCCGAGCCGATGCTGTACCGCTGAGTAGAAGCGGTTTGTTGATACATCCGCTGGCTTTCGCTCAACAGATTGTCGTCACCCCAGGCGATTGGCGCGGCGGCCTTGCGCTGCGGGGCGTAGTCCTTGATTTTTCCGGTGTACGGATCGACGACTTTCTTCGGCTCCGACGAAATCTGGTCGATAGCCAAAGCTCCGCCGGCCACCATCACCGTCAAAGCCAGAACAGAAACAAACAAAGACAGAAACTTCTTTGTCATTCCAAAACTCCTTTCGATTCCCATAAAACCCGGTCTAACGAGAATTCCGACAGACCGGCGTGACACTTCAAAACAACAAGGACAGGCGCGCGATATGATTGATTGATCGCCTCGCTTATCCGGTTACTCTCTTGCGGACACCTCCTTTCCACAGACCTTCGGCCTGTGATCCTTGACCGGCGCTAAAATCGTCCTTCGCCGGACAGGTTAATCGTTCGTGTGTTATCGCACGAATTCTAAAAGCACACTATTTTGCGCTGCATCATTGGAAACAGAAGACAATTGACCGCGACGGTATCATCGCACACAGTCGCAACCGACACGAGTCGATCCCCTCAGACAAACCCGGCGTCAAGCTTTCCGCAACGACGCAATGTTCTTGTCAAACGAAATACGGGAAATGATTCCCTATCTCACCAGCGACGCATACTCGGAGTAATTCCGAAGACCCGACAAATTGTATGATGTGCGGTCACGCTGGCACCCGCACAGACTAACGATAATTTAACTGAAGGCCCCTAAATTGTCAATTGAAATGATTGGGTATTTGGTGATAGGACAAGGCCTTAGCGCGATTCAGAGCAGCCACAATGAGTGTTGGCCGGACTGGCTAAGTTGCCTAAATTAGTCCGCTTTTGGTGCCGTCGGGAGGAGTTAAGAGGTTGTGCCGCTACCCCTTGGAATTGGGACCCG
>CAYVWS010000194.1:0-4549 GCA_964455535.1 uncultured Ignavibacteriales bacterium
GTTTCAAAGATGATGCGCGCGAAGTCAAAGAAGGATTCGAGTGCGGTATCGGCATCGAAAACTACAACGATATCAAAGTCGGAGACTTAATCGAGGCGATTGAAGTTGTCGAGGTGGCGCGCACGCTGACAATGTAAGGATGACCTTTTCGAATCATGTCGCAGGGGTCATGGCGATTGAGCAAGACAGATGAAACAGTACAAACGATCGGATCGATTGAGCGAACAGATTCTGCGCGACATTTCGACTCTGCTGGAGCAGGAGATCGGCGAACTGAAGGCCGGTCTTGTGACGTTTACCAGGGTGAAACTGAGCGACGACCTGAAGTACGCGACGGTGTTTTATTCGACACTCGGCAACGACGCTCAGCGCGAAATAGTTGCTCGCTATCTTGATGTCGAAAAGCGTCGGATTCGCTCGGAGATAGGCCGAGGCCTGAGCATGCGATATATCCCGGAATTCACGTTCAAATTCGATCCGTCGATTGAAAATTCGGTGCGCATCGAACAGTTGTTAAATGAAATCAAAGACCCCACACGCGACTGAATCTCAGACAGAATATCGCACTCGCCGGATAAACGAAATACGTGCGGCGGTGGAGGCATCGTCGTCGGTGCTGGTGGTTTCGCATCTTGATCCCGACGGCGACGCGCTCGGCACCCAATTGGCGTTTGGACAATATCTGCGCGATTCGGGAAAGCGAGTGTATCTGCTTCGTGATTCGGCTATCCCCGACAAATATCAGTTTCTGCCGGGTATCGAACAGATTGTGACGGCTGAGTCGGTCAGTGGGTCGTTGCAGATCGATACCGCAGTGATACTTGAATGCCCTTCCCTCGACCGGATTGGATCGGCGAAGAGATACCTGGAAGATCGAGTCAATGTGATCAGCATTGATCACCACCGGGATTCACACGATTTCGGCAGTGTAAACTGGGTTGACGTATCGGCCTCGTCGGTCGGCGAAATGGTTGCCGACTACTTTACACAGATTGGGTATCGTCCGAGCGCAGATGTAGCCACGCAGTTGTACACCGCGATATTGACCGACACGGGAAGATTTCGCTATCAGGCGACCACAGCGCATACCCTTCGTGTAGCGGCCGATCTGGTTGAGTGCGGCGCGAATCCCAGAGAGATTTGTGATCAGGTCTATTTCAGTCTGCGTCCGACGACGATAAAGCTCATCGGCAAGGTCCTCAATCATGTGGAATTTCATGAATTCGGAAGAATTTGTCTGCTGACGCTCACCCGCAATATGTACGCGGCGGCCGGGGCAGAAGATTATGAATCGGATGGCATTGTTGACTTCACAATGTTCAACAAGGGCGTGATTGTCGGAGCGCTGCTTAAAGAAACCGCCAACGGATCGATCAAGGTGTCGCTGCGATCATCCAACGGGGTGAATGTTGCCGCAATTGCCGGAGAGTACGGCGGCGGCGGGCATTTCAATGCGGCCGGCTGCACGGTCACGGGAAATGTCATGCAGGCGAAGGAAACGATTCTCAAGAAATTGTCGGAGGCGCTTAGTGAAGGGCGCTGATCGCTGGCACGGACTGCTGGCTATGGACAAGCCGGCCGGATACTCTTCGCATGATGTTGTCGATGAGGTGCGGCGGATTATAGGACAGCGCGGTGTCGGACATACCGGCACGCTTGATCCGCGGGCGACGGGACTTCTGATCTTGTGCCTGGGCCGAGCGACCAAGATCGCGCAGTTTGTGAGCGCCTGTTCAAAGTCGTACGCGGCGGATATTTTCCTCGGCCGGTCGACTTCGACATACGACGCCGAAGGTCTCAATGAATCGATGCCGCTGGCGCATCCGCCGGACATGAGCGCAGATGAGATGCAGGAATTATTGAACGACTACGTCGGTAGAATCAAACAGCAGGTGCCGGCGTACTCGGCGGTGAAAGTGGCGGGACGACCGCTGTATAAAGCCGCTCGACGCGGAGAAGAATTTGAGACACCCGAGCGTGATGTCGTTATCAATTCGCTTACTCTGAAATCGTATGAGCCGCCGACTTTGAAAATAGAGTTGAATTGCTCAAAGGGAACCTATGTGCGCTCGTTGGCGCATGAAATAGGCAGAAAACTCGGCTGTGGCGGGTATTTGGCCGAGCTCCGGCGCACGTCGGTAGGCGGAGTTTCAATCGATCAGGCCGTCACGTTGACCGAACTGCATGCCCGCGTCCGCGATAACCGTCTTGAGTCGACTCTGCTGACAGTCGAACAAATGCTGAATTTCTCGTCGCTCCTGGTTACTGATTCCTTTAGCAAAAAAGTCATAAATGGCCGGGCGCTGCGTCCGACCGATCTGGTTCGAGTGGACGGAGAGTTCACCGCCGGAGATCACGTCGTGTTGAAAGACTCGACCGGCCAGGTGCTTGCTATTGGCACGGCCGGTGTTGATGCTGAAGCTATCGCCCAGTCGCAAGGCAAGACACTGTTCAACTATGTGAGGGTGCTCAATTGAGCTTTGCCTTCTACAAATCACTGGAGGCATTCGGCGATTCCGGCTCGAACGGAACGGTAGTTACTGTCGGGACATTCGATGGTATCCATCTTGGTCATCAGGCCGTGCTGAAGACGCTTAACGACCTGGCGAGGGAGTCAGGTTTGCTTCCGGTGGTGGTGACCTTTGATCCGCACCCTCGGGTTGTCGTCACACCGGATAATTATCCGATGATGCTAACCACGCTTGATGAAAAAGAACATTTCCTGCCGCACTTCCACACCGGCGCGGTAGTTGTGCTTAGATTCAATGCCGCGCTTAAGAATCTGACCGCCGAGGAATTTGTGCGGCAGATGCTGGTTAAAAAGCTGACTGTAAGGAAACTGATAGTCGGCTATGACCACGCCTTCGGTAAAGACCGCAAAGGGGGAACAGCCGAGTTGCGTGCCCTCGGAAAAGAACTTGGTTTTTCGGTTTCAATCGCGGAGCCGGTGTTGCGCGAAGGGACGCCGATCTCGTCAAGCCGTATCCGTGCAGCGCTTAATGAAAACCGCCTGAGCGAAGCGACTGAAATGCTCGGGCACGACTATGCGATATTCGGCACAGTCGAGCGCGGAATTGGGTTAGGAAGAAAGCTCGGTTACCCGACCGCGAATGTCTGCTACGGCAAAGACAAACTGCTGCCGTATCCGGGAGTGTACGCCTGCCGGGTGATGGTGCAGGACGACGAATTCATGGGAATGATGTTTATCGGACACAATCATTTTAACGAAGCCAAACCGGTGACAGTAGAAGCCAATCTGTTCGATTTTGACCGCGACATTTACGACGAAGAGATTCGGGTGGTTCCGACCTACTTCGTGCGCGAGGGTCGCAAGTTTACGTCGACTTCCGAACTGACCGCCCAGATGGCCTTAGACAAGCAACAAGTATTGAGAATAATATCCAAAGGAGAAAACGCATGGCAGTAACGAAAGAAAAGAAGGCGGGTTTGGTGAAATCGTACCGCCTTCACGACAGCGACACCGGTTCGCCGGAAGTACAGATCGCGCTGTTGAGCGAACGTATTACCGATCTGACGACGCATTTGCAGAGCCACCCGAAAGATTTTCACAGCCGCTACGGCCTATTGAAGCTGGTAGGCCAGCGCCGCCGTCTGCTGGATTATCTGAAAGACCGCGATATCGAAGCCTATCGCGATATCGTCGAAAAACTCGGCTTGCGTCGGTAACTTGTAACAGGAAGTAGCTATGGTTCACAAAGTAGAATTAGAACTCGGCGGCAGGACACTGACGATCGAGACAGGTAAAATGGCCAAGCAGGCCAACGGCGCGGTCACAGTTCGTTTCGGTGACTCGATGGTCATTTCGACCGTCTGCGCGATGACCGAGCCCAAAGTCGGGCAGGACTTTTTTCCGCTGACCGTCGAATATCGCGAGAAATCGTACGCGGCAGGCAAAATACCCGGCGGCTTTTTCAAGCGCGAGGGGAGACCTTCGGAAAAGGAAATTCTGTCGGCGCGTATCATTGACCGCCCGATCAGACCGCTTTTCCCGGATGACTTCCGCGGTGAAACCCAGTGCATCACGTACGTCATCTCGCACGACCAGAAAAACGACACCGATATTCTCGGATTGATCGGGACTTCGGCGGCGATTGCGGTATCGGATATACCGATTACCAAAACCATCGCCGGTGTGCGTGTCGGAAGAATTGACGGTCAGCTGATCATCAACCCGGAAATTCAGTCGCTCGAAGAGTGCGACATTTATGTCACGATGGCCGGTTCGGCTGATTCGATCACGATGGTCGAAGGCGGCGGCCGCGAAATTTCCGAAGAAGAACTGATCAAGGCGCTGACATTCGGTCACGATCATATCAAGCAGATCTGCGCCAAGATCGAAGAACTGCGCTCCAAATGCGGCAAGCCGAAATTCACCTACACGCCGGTCGCGAATGATCCGGCAGTGGTGACACGCGTTACTGAAATGGCCGGCAGTAAGTTCTCCGAATTCAACCGAATCGCCGATAAAGACACTCGTCGCGAGAAGAAGAAAGAATTCGAGAAATCGATTAAAGAGACGCTTGCTACC
>CAYVWS010000195.1:0-4543 GCA_964455535.1 uncultured Ignavibacteriales bacterium
TGAAGAAACCCCACGTGGAGACGTATGCCCTGTATGATCTCTATCTGGCGCCGGTGTCGCTCAAAGAAGCGACCGCCAGTCAGGCCGGACAGCTGATGCTCAAAAAGGGCGAACCGGTTAAGCTCGACAAATACGAATTCACATTTAATCAGTTCGATCTGGCCGGTGCTCACGGCGAATCAGGCGCCGCTGACTCCGCGATGACGGTCACAGCCGATGTGACGGTGACCTACGACGGCAAGACGGAGTCGATTGCCCCGCGCATGAAAGTGCAGCCGTCGGGCATTGTTCACGACCAAGCGACCTTCGACAACAACGCTGGCTCTGTCACTATCGCTGGTGTGCGTCCCGAAGACGGCGGCGTGATGCTGAGCGTTCAGGGCGCGTTTGTTCCGCAGTCAAATGCTGAGCCGGCGTCGCTTGTTATTGAATTCAGCAAGAAACCGCTCATTCAACTTTTCTGGTTCGGCGCCTTTATCACCTTCGCCGGCGGCATCATGACTATGCGCCGCAAGAAAGGTAAATCTCCCGCGCCATTGTCAGTGGCAAGCGAGGCGATGTCTCCGTCGGTGAATTCAGTCGAACAGCCGCCGGCCGGACCGGGTGTCCCGACCCGCTAATCGATGTATTGAACTTGCCAATTGTACGTTCCGATTCTTAATTGACGCATGCCTTCCCGAATCAAGATGGGACTTTTGTCCGAAATTCCCCCCGGCCGTGCGATTGAGAAACAGATTCTGGCCCGCAAGATTGCCGTGTTTAACTATAACGGACGCCTGATCGGGATGGAGTCCGAGTGTAAACACATGCGGGCGTCGTTGGCCCGCGGCGGCGCGATCTCGGGCCGCGAACTGACCTGTGCCTGGCACGGCTGGAAATATGATATCGAAACCGGCGAGTGTACAACGAATCCCGGTTTCAAACTCAAGACATATGAAATCGAAGTAGAAAACGACACTGTGTACTTAATACTCCCATGAAAAGACCACCAGTCGATTTTGCCAAAGTCCACGAGTACTTGCTCGCGGTGACTCCCCGTCGCGACGCCGTGTTATCAGCGATGGAACGCCGCGCTGCCCAACACAATTTCCCGATTATCGGACCGCTTGTCGGCCGATTCCTGTATCAGATGGCGATCTTGACCAAAGCCCGCTCGATTTTTGAGATGGGATCCGGATACGGCTATTCTGCCTACTGGTTTTCGCAGGCAATGGGGAAGAAGGGGAAGATCACTCTGACTGAAGGCGATCAGTCCAATCTGGATCGTGCGGCAGCGTATTTCAAGAAAGCAAAATTGCAATCGAAATTCAGTTTCCACTGCGGCGACGCCCGCGAGATTATCGCCGACTATCGCGGCCCATTTGATATAGTACTAAACGATATTGATAAAGATCAGTATCCGGGTACGATCGAACTTGTCGCGCCGCGCCTGCGGTCCGGCGGATTGTTCATCACCGACAACACGATCTGGCACGGCGCAGTGACTTATCCACAGCCGGATAAAGTCACCCGCGCCATCAAAGAATTCAATCGTCGCATGTATGCCGACAAACGGTTTTTCACCACGATTCTGCCGCTCCGCGACGGTTTGACCGTCGCGATCCGCCGCTAGGAAATCTTTCGGCGATCCAAAATTTCGGAACTATCGCCACTCAAAAGCGTTATATTACAGTGACGGTACTAATATCCCGTCCTGGTTTTCCGATAGATTAGTTAGGGGTCCGCCTTGCGGATTCGCCCAAGACCTCACCACCAGTTTCGGAACTTGAGATTGTCGAAAGACAGTCGGCGCAGCTCTCGCGGGGAGAACGCAAGTGGCCCTCCGGTAGTGTGCGCGACAAGGCAGGTGAGACGACAGACGAAGAACGCGATTCGACATATTTTTATTTGACACCTTTGCGGCGTTCACGTTTTTATGTCGACTCGATTGATGAAGGTAGTCCGGAGATACGGACGCAGCACGGTTTCCCCGAGGGGAAACTTCAGGTATTCACACTCACGTTAAGGATGTTTCTGCCCGTCGCAAGACTCGCAGACCGCATATCCTGCGCATGGAGGATCTATGGCGCCCAAACGCGCGACATTTATTTCATACGGCACCGACGACAAATGTCTGGAAACACGCCGCTTCATCGAAAACGCCGGCATTGATCTTGAGGTCCGGGATCTTTTAAAGAAACCATTCACGGAAGACGAGGCCTTTCGTCTTCTGGGCAACTGGGACTTGATGGTGTTTCTAAACCCGGCCTCCGAGGCCTTTGAAAAGCACGGTCTTGATCAGAAGATGCCCGACCGTCACGAAGTGGCCCGTCTGATTGCCGCCGATCCGACGCTTTTGCGTCGCCCGATCATCAAAAACTCCCGTCTGATGACGATCGGCTGCGACAAGCGCAAGATCGCCGAGATGCTTCAGATTTCAATGAACGGCAAATCCGGCGATGACGACAACGGCGGCAACGGAAATCAGCAGCCGGGGCAGTCGCGACATTCGACGGCAGTGCAGTCGTAAAATCTTTCGTTTGACCGCCGACTTGTATATCTTCCTTCTTTGATTGAAGGAGTGAAATAGTCATGGCGGTCGAACGCGATATCCTTGAAACCGATATTCTGATTGTAGGCGCCGGACCGGCCGGTTTGGCGCTTGCCTACCATCTGGCCAATCTGGCCCAACAAGATTCTTCGGTGACCCGACCTGAGATTTTTCTCATGGACAAGGGTTCGTATGTCGGCGCGCACTCGCTTTCGGGCGCCGTTATGAATCCCCGCGGACTTGCAGAACTGATTCCCGACTTCAAAGAAAAAGGCGCCCCGCTTGAATCCCCGGTGACGGCCGATTCGTTCGTCTATTTGTCGCACTCAGGCGCCACCAAGTCGCCGATCATGCCGCCGCCGCTTAACAATCACGGCAACTATGTCGTATCGCTGAACAAATTGACCGGCTGGCTGGCCCAGCAGGTCGAGTCGATGGGTGTCGACATCTATGCCGGTCTGGCGGGTTTCGATCTGATCGTCGAAGACGGACGGGTAGCGGGTGTGCAGACTGTCGATATGGGACTGGACAAGGATGGTACTCCTCGCTCCAATTTCGAGCCGGGCTCGATTATCAAGGCAAAAGTGACTGTGCTCTGCGAAGGTACTCACGGTTCACTCACCCGCATGGCCGCCGAGAAAATTCCGGCGCTTCGCGCGAATTCCATCCCCCAATCATACCTCACCGGTGTCAAAGAAGTATGGGAAGTACCGGCCGGCCGCATTAGAGCGGGCGAGGTGATACATACCGTCGGATTCCCGCAGTCGTCCAGCGAATACGGCGGCGGCTGGGTGTACGGAATGTCGGACACGATGGTCTCAGTCGGGTACTGTGTCGGACTCGATTCGCCCGATCCGACCAACGATCCTCACGCCAAGTTTCAGCAGTACAAGAATCACCCGTTCCTGCGAAAGATTCTCGAGGGTGGAACAATGCTCCATTACGGGGCGAAAACAGTTCCAGTCGGCGGGTATTATTCGATGCCGAAGCTTTCGGCCGACGGCCTGCTGATGTGCGGCGATTCAGCCGGCATGCTCAATGCTCAGAAGCTCAAGGGGATTCATTTGGCCATCAAATCGGGCATGCTCGCAGCAGAGACCATCTTTGAGGCAGCCAGAGCCGGAGATTATTCGGCGTCCCGGCTTACTACATATGAAGCCAGGTTCAAGTCGAGCTGGGCGGGGCAGGAACTCTATACGGTACGGAATTTCCATGCCGCTTTCGAAGGCGGTCTATACTCGGGGATTTTCCACGCCGGCATGCAGTTTTTGACCGGCGGCCGCGGTCTGTTTGACCGCCGTGAACACAAACCTGACCATGCCTACATGCTGACCAAAGATGCGTTTCGTAGAAAGTTCGGCTATGAGCCCCGGAAAGCCGAAATTCGGTTCGACAATACTTATACCTTCGATAAAGTGTCGGATGTCTACAAGTCGGGCACAATGCACGAAGAGCATCAGCCGTCCCATCTGGTCATCGCCGACTACAACATCTGCAACACCCGCTGCACCGAGGAATACGGCAATCCCTGTCAGCATTTTTGCCCGGCCAGTGTCTATAACATGGTCGACGACACCGACCGCCCCGGCAAACAGAAGCTCGAACTGACGCCCTCGAACTGTGTGCATTGCAAGACCTGCGATATCGCCGATCCTTATCAGGTTATCCGATGGGTCGTGCCGCAGGGTGGCGAAGGTCCCAATTATACAAATTGTTGAGCCGGGCCGTACACCGCCGACGGTGAGTACGTATAAGAATACTATGACAGCGTCGACGGTGAATCATGCTCGTTAAAGTAGTCGCGGTACAGGCACGGATGGGCCAGCATCTTACCCTCGACGAGAAAATTCACATCTTCAAACAACAGCCCGATTTTGTCTGCCTGCCGGAATACTATCTGTTCGATCAAACAGTAACCGACTACTCCCGCGCGGCGCTTCGATGCCACGACTACCTTGATTACTTGCAGCAGTTGTCCGTAGAGTTCGGATGTTGTCTTATCGGCGGCACTAT
>CAYVWS010000196.1:0-4452 GCA_964455535.1 uncultured Ignavibacteriales bacterium
ACTTTGCCGTTTTCCAAAAGTTTGACCAGCCGCGTCATACGCTCACGATCGGCGAACTCCGGCTTCACCAAAAGATTTTCCGCTCCGGCGGTGTGAATCGCCTCCGGCCCCTGGTCCGCCCAGATTTTTTCTTTCGAATTCAGCACCAGTTGAATCAAACGCGGATGCCCACTCACTCCCTGCAATCGCTCGGCGACTGTTTTGCGAATCGTCGACAGCGTCAACCCGGCCAGCCGTTCATTGAGAAGCGATTCGAGTTCACCCAATTCGCGCTCCGAGATGATTGCTTCGATTTCCAAAATCACTGAATGAACGAGTCCGTGAGCGACCACCACCACAACCATCAACCGACCTTCCGACATCGGAATCAGTTTTATGCTCTTCAAAATCCCTTCGTCGAATTTCGGATTGAGCGACACGCCCAGCTGCTGAGTAATATCACCGAGCACTTTGGTGGTTTGACCGAGGATTTCGTGAATTCCTCGTCCCTCGCGGAGAATCGATTGCTTGATCGCCGCCTTTTCGGCGGGCGTGAGCTGCTCGGGCTTGACCAAATAGTCGACATAGACGCGATACCCGATATCGGTCGGGACTCGGCCAGCCGACGTATGCGGCTGTTCAACCAGCCCCAGTTCTTCCAGGTCCTGTAGGGTATTGCGGATCGTGGCGCTTGAGACCCCCATATGGAACTTGTTGGCAATCACCCGCGACCCCACCGGGTCGGCCGTGGAAATATAGTAATTGACCAGATTGGCCAATACTTCCTTTTCTCTGTCGGACAGATTCTCAAACGCCATAATGAGTTAACACTTCGATTGCAACATCTGCCATTCTGGCAGTTCGATTGGCAGACAACAACTTAGCAATTCGTTGAACGCTTGTCAAGCCAAAAGGTTTCAGGCGTCCACCCCGGCCTCAGGACATTAGAACATTGACCGATATAGACCACTATCGGGTTGCCCGACCTTGTGGCTGGAAAGGAACAGAGATGTACAGTATCAAGAAGACTGACTACGGAATTCGCGTCACCATGAACGGCCGCTACGAGGCCGATGAAATCAGCAGATATATCGCGGAGAAAGAAGCGCTGCTAACGCAACACCAGGGCCCGTTTTCGCTCTTGGTGGATTTGCGCGGCGCTATTCCCCCCAACGACGGAGACGAATCCTTATTGAGCGCCTCACAAGCGCGAATGAAACAGGGCAATCTGCTCCGCATGGCGGTCATCGTCATGTCGCCGGTGATCGAGGCCCAGGTCAAGCAGATGGTCTTATCAGCCGGCATCGGAGACAGAACGCGGGTAATCAACGCCAACAAAATGCGCGACTGGGAAACCGTCGCCGAAGACTGGATTATCAAAGCCGTCGAGCCCGTTGATCAGCGCACGCTCGGCGACTCCGGGCCAAATCCAATTCAAGTACTGGGCAACTTCTCCCGCAAAATGTGACAAAAATCACTGACAGGCCGCCGGTGGCGTGAAACTGATATACAAATAATCAATCAGAACCGACAGGTCGGAGATATCGATATTTCCGTCCAATGATCCGTCGGTATTCGCCTCCGCTTTGCAGCACAGCGGCGCGAACGAGATATAGAGAAAGTCGATCATTCTCGATAAGTCGGAGATATCCACCCCGTCGCCTGGATCACAGTCGACGTTGCCTGCATTTGCAACACAGCAATTCAAGTTACAGACTTTGGTGACGAAGATGTCCACCGTTCCGCTAAGAGAGTTGTCAAATGCCGCCACCATAGGGAAATCAGAAGACTGGGTCGTTCCGGTGACATACACGCACCCGGACTGATCCACTGCCAAATTGAGGCCGGCGTCATAGTCGCTCCCGCCGATCAACGAACAAAACGAGAGCGCCGATCCCGATGAATTGAATTTCGCAATAAATCCGTCTCTGTCGGATCCGACGAGTATAGAATCCACCGGATTAGCCAGCGGGAAGTTGGTTGCCTTTGTGGACCCCGTGATGTAGAGATTTCCATCTGCATCACGAGCTACAGTCGACGGATGGGACCAAATAGTCGTCTCATTATTGCCCCCGAGATAGGTGGCGAAATCCAACACTGCTCCATTCGACGAAAACTTAGCCAAGAAGGCATCTTGTACTCCGTTGAACGACGAATCATAGGCGCCGGCCGTGCCCAACCCCGAAGAGTTGGTTGAACCGGTAAGAATGATCGTCCCGATCAGTGGGACAGAAATGCACGGGTTGACCTCGACACTGTCACCGCCGAAATAGGTAGCGTGTGTCGGCCCAAGCTGTCCGCTTTGAGTGGTCAGCATGGCTACGTAGATGTCTTGTCCGTTGACGACATTGTCATATCCATCGATTCCTGGGAGGTTGTTGGAGGTAGTAATTCCAGCGATGGTTATTGTGACCGGCGAAACACCACCTGCCGCGATGGAACTTCCAACTTCAAAACCGCTGC
Organism: uncultured Ignavibacteriales bacterium; assembly: GCA_964455535.1. Lineage (GTDB taxonomy): Bacteria > Zixibacteria > MSB-5A5 > GN15 > FEB-12 > JACRAV01. The sequence continues at coordinate 2,443 of CAYVWS010000196.1, forward strand.
CGCCGTAGTATGTGCTGTAGGAAAGCAACGACGAACTCGATGTAAAGGAATAGACGCTGACAAAGGCATCACCCGATCCGTTCTTGGTTGTCTGACTGGCGTTCACGGTGGGAAAGTCGATAGATTGTGTGGTGCCCGTCACGTATACCCCATAGTTAAACGACGAGCACCCCAGCGATACACACCTTGCGACAACGTCGCTACCATTGTCAGTTCCAGCTCCACCCAGAAGGGTACTCATGATGAGAGAATTCCCCGCCGCGCTCATTCGAACTACAATTGCGTCCTGCGGTCCACCGAGGGTTGCATCGAAGGCGCTGGCGGTGGGGAAGTCCGACGACGACGTCTCACCGGTCATCACAAGACCAAATGCCGCCTCTACAGCGGCGTTCACAGCGCTAAACGCTTCAAGTCCGCTGCCGCCGACAAAGGTACTGAACACAACTCCGCTTCCCGAAGCATTGAACTTGGTAATACACGCGTCGCTGGTTCCTGTCCTGACATTATCGTATCCCGCAGCGAAGGGATAGTCGGCGGAATAAGTTTCGCCGCAAACGATGACTTCGCCGGACCCATTGACGGCCAAATCATTAACATACTCAGTCAGCAACCCGCCCAAGTAGGTACTGAACGAAACTAACGGGTCGACAATTAAGGCGATGGCCGAGTTGTACTCGTCGTGAAGCTTGAATCCGTACCGATTCTTCCCGCGAATCTCGTATGAGGCCCGAAGTATCTGCCGCTGGCCCATCACTTCCTGAAAAACTACCGGAGCATGTTCGGTGACCGTTCCCCACCGCGTTTTGATCAGTAGATTTCCAGTCGTGTCGATGGCAAGCCCGCGAATCCCCTTGTACTCAATCTCGACCTGCGCCAAATCGCCTCCGGGCTGTACCACAAAATCATATTCGAGGCGCTGGCCGGCGCTGAAAATCTTCAGGTCAATATCGCGGTACAGATCGCGATAGATCACAGACTCGAAGTTTGGCACATCAGTGCGCCACTTCGTCGAGTCATTTCCAAGAAAATAATTGCATCGGTATTCGACCATCCCCTCCCCCGCAACTTCGCCAACCGGATTTGCATTGACGAATTTCGCGCCGATCAACATCGTCTGAAGCGATTTGGGATCGTCTCGGTGATCCATTGAATTCCTGGCCGACTTCTTTGCGTTATCGCGATAGAATTGGTAGTCGATGCCATCACCAGTCACCCACGCAACCGCTCCGCCAAGCTTTGCCTGATAGTGAACGCGGTGGTCCCATTGACCGGCGTTAGCTGTGAACGTGACAGGAACTTTGGCCATATCCTGGGCGGAAAGCGAAACTGTTGCCGCCGCGAGCAAGAATAAAGCGAACAGCGCAACGCGGTTGAGATATCGTTTTGGCACAAGCAACCTGCCTTCCACAAACGTTGGAAATTGCGATACAAATTCCGGGTACCGGCGATTTCCCCATACCCGGCCGACGCTCGAATATACAATACTCGACAATGTGTATCCACATTAATTCGACACACATAGCCCGAAAAGCAAAGCCGCCCGAAGGCGGCTTTGTTTGAGAGCGACACGAAAGAGGATTCAAATTATTGACACGGCGCGAGTGCGGTGAAGCTGATATACAAGTAGTCGATCAGCGCCGACAGATCTGAAATGTCGACCCCCGGCTGACTGTCGGTATTGGCCTCTTTCGGGCAACAAAGGGGTGCAAAGGTGATGTACAGATTGTCAATCATCGCAGCGAGATCGGAGATGTCTACGCCGTTGCCGGGATCGCAATCAACATTGCCGGTCGTGCCGATACAACAGCAGGCATCGCCAATTCCGTCGTGATCCGTATCTTCCTGCCCCGGATTGGTAATTCCGGGACAATTATCGAGTGCACAGGTGGTCGCCGGAAATCCCGGGGAGGCGAAACCGTCATGGTCGGGATCAACGCAGTCGTCACATACATCGCCGATACCGTCAAGATCAGAGTCGGCTTGATCGGGATTGGCAGTCGTGGGGCAATT
>CAYVWS010000197.1:0-4441 GCA_964455535.1 uncultured Ignavibacteriales bacterium
GTTTACTACGCCGGAGCAATATTTGACCGGTGTACTCGGCTACTACGATTCTGAGTCACGGGTGTTGTACTATGTCAATGCCGGTCATCTTCCGATTTTGGTTGTCAGGCACAATGGCACAATCGACGCTTTGGAGGATTCTGATCTGGTGATCGGCGTGATGCCGGATATTCCGTATCGCACCCAACAGGTGCAGTTATATCCCGGCGATGCGGCGGTGATCTATTCTGACGGTGTCACCGAATGTTTCAACGAAAAACAGGAAGAGTTCGGCCACGAACGATTGGCTGAGTGCCTAAAGACCGTGGCCGGCCAATCAGCCGAAGAGATCAATAATCACCTGCTTGCAAAAGTCCTCGAGTTCCGCGGCAAGGCGGAGCAGTCCGACGATGTGACGATTCTCGTGATTGCCTGTCGGGGGTGATCGGAATTACTCAGATTCTGTAGGGCGGGTTCGTCTTTGAACCCGCCATTTTTTTCTTGGACACAAAAGAGGCGGCTCCATAGACGGAGCCGCTCTACAAATTTCAAATGATGTCGAGTGTCGGGCGGTTACTTGATATGGCAGGTGCTCAGGCCGCGCTTCTCAAGATATTGCTGATGATATTCTTCGGCCCGCCAGAATTCGACCGCCGGAACAATAGCTGTGGCGATCGGACGTGAGAAGCGATGGCTCGCCTCAAGCTCGCGCTTGGAGTCTTCGGCCAACTTCTGTTGTTCCGGCGAATGATAGAAGATGGCGGTGCGATACTGGGTGCCGTGGTCCGGCCCCTGACGGTTCACTTGCGTCGGGTCGTGATTCTCCCAGAAGACTTTCAAAAGATCGGTGTACTTGACCTGCGACGGGTCGTAGGTGACTTCGACCGCCTCGGCATGGCCGGTGGTGTCTGAGCAAACCTCGCGGTAAGACGGATTGTTGACCTTCCCGCCGGTGTACCCGACCTGGGTTGACAAGACTCCTTTGATCTGGCGGAAGGTGGCCTCTACCCCCCAGAAGCATCCGGCGGCAAACGTGGCTTTTTCTGACATATGGCTGTCCTTTGTGTTTTCGGATTTGACTGCGATAGTCGGCTTAGTGCCGTCGGCGTATAGGTTTGCGACGCCGATAAAACCGACAAGCAGGCCTAATAGCGATTTCCTGATAACAGGGTGTTTTTTCATTTCGGTACCTCGCCCCGTATAACAAAAGCAGGTTCCCGTGGTTCTCTGCAATTCGACTGCTAAAATCTACATCGTTCTTTGTTCGATTTTCGTCGAATCCACCGGAATCATGTGGTGCTGCGGCCAGGCATAGTTGTCGGGCATCATGTCAAAGAGCTGCTTAGTCGAATCCGACGCGAACAGATAAAGGCGCTCGCGTAATGTTGAGCGTGGGGCATCCGCACCCGGATGAAACCGCACAAGCGAAACCGGGTCGGTTAGAGTCCCGCAGTAGCGCGAGATACTGGTTAAGAACTCGCGCATCGCCGCGCTGTCACTGCAGAAAAAGGTCTCAAAACCGATGGAGATTCGATGCGCGGCATCGATCACCGCCATACGCGACGGATCAACCGCGCACGGTATTGTCAGACCGAGGTCATTTAGGAATATTTCGGGGTCTTGCACGAAGACCTTCTGACAGGGTGTTCAACAAAAGCCGATCGGCCGCCCGTTGACGAACAACGCAGGCAGGCGGAGGTTGAGTCCCGCTTTGCGGACCGGACACTTGTCATTTAAGGTTATTTCCCCACCGGTCATTTTCAGGTGTGGGTAGCGATTGCGCGAAGTATCGCGGCTTGAGGACTCGTGGGAACCGTCGGCGTCGACATACGCCACCGGGATATTGTCTTTGGGATTGACGTCGGATATCGGTTCGGACTTCTGGCATTGCCACCATAGGATTGCGGTAAGAAGGACGGAACCGCACAACGCGGTCTTGGGTGTGGACATAGGTTCTGGGCTCGCTTTCAATACGGGATAGATTCAGTCAATTATAGTCAGCAAAGCGGGATACGTTCCACACTCAATCATGGCCGTCTCCCAGTTCAATTTTGGCCAAAAGGGGTCAATTATGTCTTGCATACCCAATGGCGGGTATGTATGTTTGCCGCCGTTGCCGACCGGCTAGTGTGGGCCGGCGGCCTAAATCCGAAAAAACTTGAATAGCATAACCGTTAACCGACCCCGTCAATCGCGACGTTTCTGGGAGGAATGATGAAAGAGCGCATGCGAAAACAACTGCCGTACGTATTTCTTGTACTCTGCTTTGCCCTCATAGGCAGCATGAGTGTGAGTGCGGCTGAGCCAGTCTGGCAACAGACTTTCACCGGCAATATCGAATGGCAAAAACTCACCGCAACCGGCGATCTGCTGGTCTGCACCGGCGATGCCCTGTGTGCGGTCAATCCCGACGATGGGAGTATCCGCTGGAGTATCGAGGAGTTGAAAGGCACCGACGAAGAAAACTGCGACTTGCTCGACTACACACCCTACGCCCTGATTACCAAGGGGAAGGGCATTTTCAAAGGCGGCGGCAACAAACTCACGCTGATCGATGTCACCACCGGTCAGGAGAAGTGGAATACCCAGGAAATCGGAATCACCAGTTCGTCGGGTAATTTCCTTCTGCCGCAGTCGAACGCATTAATCATCGTCGGCGCCCTCGGCAAGAATCCCAACGAGCGCACCCTAATCTGCGTTGATCTGGAGACTGGCAAGCAGCTCTGGCAGCAGAAGGACTTTTTCAAAGATTACAAGCCGGAGTTGATTCCTGCCGGCAAGACCAAAGTGTCACTTGAAGGGAACCAGTTCCCGGTCTACGACAGCGATGAATCGATTATTGTCTATTGGTCCAAGAAAGGTCTTCGCAAGATCAATGTGAAAACCGGCGAGACGGTCTGGACTTGCGAGTTCAAATCGGGTGAAGCGCCGGGGCTGGCGTATGGGTATGCGCCGATGTTCCTAAGCGACGATCGCAGTGTTTTGTATACGCCCAGCCAGAAGTCGCTGGTGGCGGTGAAGACCTCCGACGGAACGCTTGCGTGGACCAAACCGCCGCAATTCAAAGGGCTGCCCTGGCAGCTTGAGATGACTTCGCAGGGTATATTGGTTAAAGGCGGCCCGAACAACGAAGGCAAAGACGGCGATCCGTTTATCACGCTGGTCGATCCGGCGTCGGGCGCCCTCAAGTGGGCAAAGCCGTTCGACAAACTCAAAGACGCGACCGACTGCACGGTCGACCACGACCATGTGATTGTGGCGGCTGATAAGAAAATGTATACGATCATGCTGGCCGACGGGTCATTTAAAGAACTGGCCAAGGATCTCAAAATGGACGGCGGCGAGACCACCGGCAATATGGAAGTCCGCGAAAACGGATACCTGCTCAAATCGAGCCAGAATCTGCTCATGATCGACAAAAGCGGCAACGAGGTATTTCACGCCTTCTATAAGGCGCCGGGAACAAGTATGTTTGCAAAGATTGCCTCGACAGCCGCGATCGCGGCTGTAAATACCATGGCCGCTGCCGATGCGCACTCGCGCGCCATGAATCAGGCGATGCAAACGGGTCACGGATCGGCTTCGTATTCTTTAATCACGAGCAACCCAACTCTTTCCAAACGGTACAAAGCGACCAAGTCCAGCGACAATTTTGTGATTATGCTGACTGATATCAAAGACCAGCCGGAAAACGGCGTCGGTCTGGTCAAAGTGGGCAAGGCCGACGGCAAGATTGCCAAAAGCGTTGTGCTGGGGACCAAGAAGCCGGAATATCAGTTCGACGAAGTTGAATCGAAATTGTTCTTCAAGGCCGACGACAAGAAAATCGCCTGCTACGCATTTTAAGAAGCATTAGACCGATATCAAACACAAAGGAGAGCATTCCAAACGAATGCTCTCCTTTTTCAATGGTGAGACCGATTCGAAGATGTCAGGGTCGCGAGGACCCTGACCTACTAAGAAATTAGAGATTGCTTCGTCGCGTCGCGAGCGTCGCTCCTCGCAACGACAGACCGGCAGCGTTCAGGGCTGTCATGGCCACTTCAGAAAGCCGGTGGCAAACTATTCGGATTTTTCCTTGTCGGCCATCAGGCGTTTGATTTCATCTTCGCCGAGCGGAGCTTTGTGTTTTACGCGGAAGCTTTCGGCAAATTCGGCCGCCAGATCGCGCTGGATATAGAGATTGATGGCCGCGGTGACACACATGCAGACCACTGCGCCGAGCGAGGCCAGCGCCATGTCTTTGTGGGCATCCCAGACATCACCTTGTGTTCCCAGATATGCCTGACCAAGATCGCCGCCGAAGGCCTCGGCGGCGCCCCATTCGATCAGTTCGAAGATCATCGAGGTGGACATTGTCAAATCAAGCGGCAGAAAATACCCCCAGAAGCCCTTCACATTGGCGATGCGATAAAACACTTCCCGAATAGGGTAGGCAAGCAAGAGGCCGAAGCTGAAATGT
>CAYVWS010000198.1:0-4389 GCA_964455535.1 uncultured Ignavibacteriales bacterium
GCGAAACGGACTTGCAACGTAGATGGAATTGTCGTAGCTTTGTTTACGCACACGACACAACTGAATAACTCCGGCAGGGGAGGTCCTCATGTTCAGGAATCGATCCGCGGCAATCGTCTTGGCTTCAAGCCTATTCATCATCGGGGCAGTGCATTCAGCCGATAGGATGGGAACTCATCAGAGTCTCTCCTCTATTAATTACGCCATTAGACTCGACGGTGCCAACGACTACATAGAAATCCCTGATGGACCCGGCTTTCACTTTGGGCAGCAGGCCACAATCGAGTTTTGGGTCAAACTCAATTCTAAGGCCGCGGGGGTTGCATTCAACAAATGGACGGTGAACCTTGAGGACAAACAGATGATATTCTCGGGGGAATCTCATCTTACTTTTCATCTCCATGGACCCGAAGGGTCGGGTCAGAGTCGCTATTCGCGAACAGTTTTTCAAGTTGGAAAATGGTACCATGTGGCTGGGACGACAGATGGAACTACATTGTACATAGTGGTAAATGGCGTTCTGGATACGTCATGGACGGGTACGGGTGCCGACATAGGCGATGCGTCTGGGCCCGCGATTATTGGGGCGACCTTTTTTAGAAACCCCGCTGACATAGCAATTAACGGAGAGATAGATGAACTGCGAATCTGGAATGTTTATAGATCTCCCTCTGAAATAAAATCCATGATGTATAAGGAGGCCACGGGTTCAGAACCCGGGTTGTCCGCTCTGTATCACTTCAACGAGGGCACAGGACAGTTCACTAGTGACAACTCTGTTTTCCATAATTCAGGCCGCCTAGGGCCGACAAGTGGGTCTGACTCACAAGATCCAAAATGGATTCGATCAACCGCGCCGATCGGAGAAGCATTGCCAACTCTTCGATTTCCAGTAGATGATTACTTTCCGATCAATTTTGGCTGGGGACTAAAGCGCGGGTCGGGGCTGCACGTCGCCGAGGATATCTCCGGATATAAGGCGGGGACACCAGTTTATGCTATGGCAGACGGAAAGATAATGTTGGCGGAAGTTCATGGAGGAGTCTGTAAAGCCAATGGTGGAAATTGGGGGCCGCTGGTAGTTATCGAGCACACGCTTGCCGATAACTCAAGAGTTTGCTCAATTTATGGCCACATTGCATTTTCAGTGTCCGAGGGCCAACAAGTTCTCAAAGGTCAGCAAATCGGTAGTGTCGCTGATCTCTCCTGTCCTGAGGGTTGGATGGATCACCTTCACTTCGGAATCTATAAGGCTGCATTCGGCGCTGCGCAGGGAGTATACCCCGTTTGGTTACGTGGCTATCTTGCACCGTCACAATTTCCAGGAAAGTATGTTAAGCCGTCCGATTTCATAACGGGATATAACCGCCGAAGAAGCGCAATTACGCTAAGCTGCAAAGCTAATATGATCGTAATTACGCCTACCAATGACACAATATCAGTCTACCAAAATACATCACCGAATGCTGAGTACCAGAGCTGGCAAGATGTCTATTCCGATGACTCAACGGAGACGATTGATCAGGTTGAGTTCGACGACCCAGATTCGGGTAGCTACCAAATTCTTGTTTCACCTGATTCAGGAACGGTTGATACAAGCACGTATTCACTTTTCGTGTATGATGATTCTTCCTCGGCATCCTTAGTGACGAATCAACTTGTAAACGAAGCACCTGTTCAAGGCTTTGCTTCGAACTTGAGTTGCTGTTTTGGAATTACGGGTAACGTCGACTGCGATGTTAGTAACGGCGTCGATATAAGCGATCTTTCGGCACTCATTGACTATCTCTACATTTCATTTGTGCCCCTCTGCTGCCAACCCGAGGCCAACGCCGACGGACAACCAGGTATCGACATTTCCGACCTGACCGCCCTGATCGATTACTTGTACATCAGCTTCACGCCGCCCGCGACGTGTCAATAGATCGACAGCTATCAGTCGAAGAAAGCTCCGCCCACAAAGAGCCATCCGCCGCACGGATGGCTCTCTTTTTGTTAGACCATCAATACAAAATCCCTACAGAGTTCAAGCAACCCTCTCGTCCTCCGCCTCTTGTACGAAGAACCCAAACCAACACTGTTCGTTGCCGGTAATGGAAATGCGCAAAAAAACAAAATATGAGCAAACGAACCCAGTTCTGCAGAGCCGCAACTTACTCACAATCTTCTGTTATGCTATCGGTTACGACCGAGTAGGTGTTGCAATTGAACTGACTTCGTTTCCTGCAAATCAGCAGACGAGGCGAGATTGCTTCGGTCCCGCTCAGAAGCGGGACACTCGCAATGACGTTGTATTGAAACTCGGCTGTAAAACGAACCCAAAACGCCGGGCAGGCAGGATGCCTGCCGCGCACAAAACCGCTCTCGATACGACGCGCCGAAGGCCCTACGCTGTGCCCGTGCGACTGAAATACGAACCCAAATAAAAAGGCGCCGGGTGGGGTCGGATCCGGCGCCGTCAGAGATGTAAGGTCAGAGATGAATCTGAGCGTCAGGTGTGGGCACCTGACGCCACACTTGAACAAGAACAGAAGATGGGCCCCGGATCAGCGGAGCGACTAAAGTCGCTCCTTGTCCGGGGTGACACTTTTTTTCAGCGCGCTCCGCGCACTTGTCAGCTACACCCGCTCGTGGCGCCGCAGGTGTCGCACTTCAGACACGTTCCGTTGCGGACCATCGTGAACGATCCGCACTCACGGCACATGTCGCCCTCGTATCCGCTCATTCGAGCGAGTCGGATTTTGCTGGCGAGGCGCTGATCGACGGCGACCCCGCTGTCAGCGACGGTGGCTCCGCCAGCATGACCGACGGCGTCGGCGAGTGCGGCTGTGCCGCCGATGGAGTGGGCTCCGTCATGTCCGGATGTCCCGGAACTTGCATGCTTAAGCAGCGGCGTTTCGCCTGCAGAACGCGGTGTTGCACCCGCATGGTCCATCGGTGCGTCATGGCCGTTTCCTCCTGAATGGTGTCCATTCCCATTATGTTCATCGTGTCCATTTCCCTGTGACAATGTCAGATGCGAGGTATGAATGTCGTTATCCATACGACTGGCGCGTGACAACTGATGAGAGGTGAAAACTTCCGAGGCGGGCTCTTCATCTTCGTACTCGGTTCCCTCTTCGGCCGGCGTTCCGATGGTGTCGGAGCGGAGATCGTCGGGGGAGATGTGCGCAAGGTCGTTGCGGCCGAGATACGAGATAGCCAGCTCGCGGAAGATATAGTCAATGATCGAGGTCGACATCTTGATCGCCTTGTTGCCGTCGACCATGCCGTTGGGCTCGAAACGAGCGAACAGGAAGGCCTCGACAAACTCCTCAAGCGGCACTCCATGCTGGAGTCCGAGTGAGACGGCAATGGCGAAACAGTTCATGAGCGAACGGAAAGCGGCGCCTTCACGGTGCATGTCCAAGAAGATCTCGCCCAACGTCCCGTCGGAATATTCTCCGGTGCGGAGATAGATCTTGTGACCACCTACCACAGCTTTCTGAGTATATCCACCGCGGCGGTTCGGCAGTTTGCGACGTTTGGCGATATAGCGGAAGACCAGCCGCTCGGCCATTTTCTGCGAGGCCGATTCGATCGAGAGGGGCACATCGTGATCATGCTCGTCTTCGTCGAAGAGCGCCGACGACAACGGCTGAGACAATTTGGAGCCGTCACGATAGAGCGCAACCGCTTTGTTCATGGTCTCCCATGACATGCGGTAGGCCTTTTTGACATCGTCGATGCTGGCTTCGGCCGGCATGTTGATGGTTTTGGATATCGCACCGGAGATGAACGGCTGGGCGGCCGCCATCATCTTGATGTGCGCTTCGTACGAAATGAACCGCTGGCCCTTCTTGCCGCACTTATTGGCGCAGTCGAAAATGGCGAGGTCTTTTTCTTTGAGGTGCGGGGCGCCTTCAAGCGTCATCGTGCCGCAGCAATACTCGTTGGCGAGTTCGATCTGTTCTTTGGTGAAGCCCAAAGCGCGGAGGAGATTGAAATCCCACGATTCGACGACATCGTCGGTGAAGCCGAGGGTGTCGTGGATGAACTCTTTGCCGAGCGTGTACTTGTTGAAGGCAAAACCGATATCGAAAACATTCGGCAGCGACGCTTCAATCTTCTCGATCTCTTCATCGCCGAATCCCTTGGCGCGGAGCGATTCATGGTTGATATACGGCGCGCCTTTGAGGGTGCGATGTCCGGTGGCGTAGGTGATGATCGCCTTGACTTCGGTCTCGGTGTATCCCAGACGCGAGAGCGCCTGCGGAACCGAGTTGTTGATGATCTTAAAATATCCGCCGCCGGCGAGCTTTTTGAATTTCACCAGCGCGAAGTCGGGCTCGATTCCGGTGGTGTCGCAGTCCATCAGCAGGCCGATCGTGCCGGTCGGCGCGATCACCG
>CAYVWS010000199.1:0-4366 GCA_964455535.1 uncultured Ignavibacteriales bacterium
TAAGGATGGCTGCGAGTGTAGATCAGCGGATTCCAGTTCGAATCGGCGCAGTGGGCTGGAGCATATAGACATTGGAGTTGCTGCATGGTGAACGGATCGTCTTTGAGCACAAAGTCGCCGTTGTCGCCGACGGCCGTGTCCCAGACGAGCTTATCGTAGTTCTCTTTATCATATGAATCGAGAAGCGAGTAACTGCTCCAGCGGTCATCGCGAGAGAGATAGATGCGATATCCCTCGAAATCTACTTTGTGTGTGAAGAAGTCACGGGCTGTTTCGGAACGCCAGCCGTTGAAACGCACAACTATCTTGCCGGTTGCCATGATCGTTCGAATATCCGGCTTGGGGGGTGGCGAGGCGGCGCGAAAGTCCGGGACCCCGTCGCCTTTGTACCAGATCGTGTCTTCGGTTTCGTACTTCCAAATCGAATCGATGAAGACGATCTGCGAGCTATCCGCGTTGTAGATCGTGTCGGCGCGGAGGAACGTCGAATCGCCGGTCTGACAGAGATGGAACTTGCCGGCATAGCCGTCTGAGTCCGTATCGACTCCGGGATTGTCGTAGACCCAATCGGCCCAGGTGGCATTATAGGCGAGATTGGAGAAATCGACATTGCGGTACCATTCGCCGGGGTTGTTGGGGAGGTTTTGGAAATTAGTCGAGTCTTTGTGGAATCCCAATCCGCCGACATATGCGAAAGTAAGCGGTAGCGACTGGCCGGAAGCGATATCGAACGGCCCGCACGATAGAAGATAGTAGGTATCCCACCCGCGAGAAATTTCTCCGGAGCGACCCGGGGTCTCAGGTACCGTGTAGTTTGAACCCATCTCCATATTTTGGAGGGTGTATGCTTGATCGTAGTCATGTTCAGTGTTACTAAGCACCCAATATTTATTTCGATCTCCCTCTGGAAATCCCGAACCTCCGGTTCCAAAATCTCGAACCCGGTCGCGACGTTGTGGCCCAAAGTCGACATTTGTACCCCAGCTTGTCGCCCACCAATTAAACGATACGTCGACATCATCAATCGGTGTCCGCACGAGTTCCACAGCCGTCACACTGGGAACCAGTCCTTTGTCCCCATCATTGTCTGCTACCCAAGCTAGAACGTGCGTGTCCTCATATTTGCAAGAACCCCCGCGTGAATACCACGCCGGAAGTGACAGGCTAAATCCGCACACGTCGTCAAGGGAGCTGTTCACATCTGAATCGATGTGGACGCCAAAATATACTCTGTGAAGTGGGTATAAACCAACATTTCGTATGCTGTAGTCGAACAAAACAAAATTGCTGGCATACGGATAAGACCAAGCAAGAGACCTTTGCGTCACTTCTATGTTGAGCGGCCGGTGAGAGCGCAAATCAATCCGATCTGGAGTCATTCCGGGGCAATGAGTGCACGTGTCGCGGCAGACTGAGATGAAGTCCTGTTCTGAAATCGCGCCAAAGTACTCGTCGGATGCAGGATCTGATGTCGAACGATGAACGATTTCACCAGCTGGCAGTGCGTCCGGAAACAATTCACCACCTCCCATGCCTCCATCCGCCGAGACCGTCACCAGCGTGTCTTTGTACTTGATCGCACCAATCCAAATCGCACCCTGATATAGATACTTGCTACCTGACCCCTTTGGATACTCGCACCCGATCACTACTGGTTGACTGGTGAAACAATCGTACGTAAATCTTCCACCAACGTCGCCGTCACCAAACGTACCGTTATTGCCCACCGGAATGACTATGTTGCCTACATTGTGAGTTGCCCGACAGATAACGAGCGAATCTGACGAAGAGGCATTGGATACCGGGTTAGCGAGGTCCCGACCCATAAGAGGTCGGGACTCGCTAAATCGAACCGCTAGAATCAGGGGCGAAATAAGAAGCCATGTGTGAAACTCCCATTTCCAAACCCGATAGCCGCGTATCTGCGAACCACCTACGGTTGACAATAGTGGCACCCGTAAATTACCGGTTCACAAAAGTACGGCCCTTCGCACCCGATGTCATTCTTGTAGGGATAGCCCAGGCCGTACCAACTACCGGTGCCGCCCCATTGCTTCGGGCATTCTAAGCCGCAATCAACATAGAATCGACCACAATTGCAGTAACAGTCCACTGGCACGGCTTGTGCCGCTGGCGGCGTAATTACCACTACCGCGATTCCCAGAAGGAAAGACACCAGCGCCACCATCAAATAAATCCGAACCACTTTCATAAGAAACTCCTTTCTCTTAGTGGTTCATTTCTTCGTCGAGTAGAAATACTCGACTAATTCCCGATCTATGGCCTGAACATAGCCATATTGCACGTGGTGAATAATTCCGCTGTTATCAACCCCCACGATGATCGGCCAGAACTCCCAGTGGTAAGTTCTCTGCCAATAGTCTCCATCAACCAGCGCAACCTTCAGGTTGTCAAAAAGCCCCGCATACTCTCCAATTGGTGGCCACCATTCCCGTCGCAAAACCACGACAATCTGCACGCCGGGTTTTAACCGACCGGGCATCGTTTCGTGGGCATATTTCAGGAGATCGAGGCAGTTGTCGCAGGTAGTGGAACCGAGAATGAGAATCGTCTCCTTGTCGCGGAGGAGATCCTCGAATGAACCAATCGCCCCGCTTGGATCAGAATACTCTTCTAATGGAAAGGCATCACCGGCAGCAAATCGGAGAGCGATGGCATCTGAGGGCGGCACAGAGGTCGGGATAGCTTCACCCCCCCGCTCGCTCTTTGAACCCAACATGGCATACCCGATATAGACTCCGCCGACAATAGCGCCCAAAGCAATAATCCCGCCTATGACTAGTTTTGTGTATGTCGAGTCAAGTATTGCCCGAACGATATACATCTCCCCTCCCCATCCACACCGACAACCTGATCGCCCGCCGATTCCGGCGAACAACCCTGATCGCCGACCTAACCGAATACACCATACACGGCGGCACACAGTGTGTCAAGTGGATAATTCTATCGACTATGTGGGTCTATCATTTTGTAGTAATCAACTTGTACAACAACGGACTTACTTTCCTGCCCCTCACGCCGTGATCTACCAATTGCTCTCAAAACAATGCGGTGTTGAAACAAACTCCGTCTTCGTGCGCGGTAGACATCGGTTTCTCCGACGCTAGATAATCTTCACTGTCGCAACGGGCGATTTCTCACTATTTTGAGGACCGATGAGCATCTCTACCTTGTATAATCTCTTCGACAGAGACACATACGTAATATGAGGCCCTTGCGATACTTAATCTCCGCGCTTTCCTGCCTTTCGGTGGCAGCCATAGCTCTTGCCCAGGACAATGGCAGCGCGCTAAGGCCGAAGTTCGTCAAATTTCAGACCAATCCCCCCGGCGGCATAGTCATAGTCGGCGGCGCGACTTACCAGACCTCGGATTCCGATAACGTTTGGACCAGAGTCGATCTGGCGCCCGGAGCCCATTCGGTGGTAGCCAAAGGTCAGGCGAAGCGGTTGACTTTCGAAGTGGCGATCGAACCGAAGTTCGGCAATTTCGTCACGATTGATTTCGACGAAGAGCAGGTCTGGTCAATTCGCGAGAAAGGATACAAATCGAAATTGATTGCCGTAACGGTTGAGCCGGATAACTCTACGACCTTTAAGGAGCGCAAGAAATCCAAAGCCGACTCGACTGCGACTGCCGCTGCTGATACTAAAGATTCGTCAAAGAGTGCGGTGACCGGACAGCATGTTGCCGAAGTGGTCGAAGATTCGGCGGTGGTGATGCACAAAGTTGCTCCGAAGTTTACTGACGATTCCAAAGCCCGCGATATTACCGGCCCGGCCATCATCAAAGCGCTGGTAAACCAAAAAGGGGATGTGGTCGAGGCGCGGGTAGATCGCTCGTCGGGCTCCAAGGAATTCGACCGGGCGGCTCTGGACGCAGGCAAGAAATTCAAATTTAGGGCGGCGACTCGAGACGGAAAGCCGGTAGCGACCTGGGTGACTTTCCCAGTAGACTATATGCTCGCGAGCGACACGCCGAAACCGGCTGACTCCACCCGGAATGCCGACACGACACGACCAGCGGATACGACACGGCCCGCCGACACTGGACGAAAACTCCCCGACTAACTGTCGCGCTTATTCGAATCGGTGCGCCCCTGAGCGTAGACGCCGATCAGCTCAACCACTTTGCCATTTGCGTCGCGAACAAACTTGACGCGAAAATACTGGCTGGCCGCATGCTGAAACAGGTCGGCTTCCAGCGGCACCAATCTGGCCTTGGGGTTTTGATCCCGCTGATACCAGAGCGAGCCATTTTCAACCCAGATCTTGCGCGGGCCATACTGTCCGGCGAAATCGGCGAGTTTCTCGGCGGAAACCGCGAATTGCGTCGTATCGTACCGG
>CAYVWS010000200.1:0-4338 GCA_964455535.1 uncultured Ignavibacteriales bacterium
GCGCATATCGATCCACGGCGCAGTACCGGCAGTCGCACCTATATGGGCGTGCATCAGCTCGGCCGCACCATGTATCATGTCATACGGTTTGTCCCCGAAGGGGGCGATACTACTTGGATGTATATTGACTCGTACACTGATCTGTGCGACGTCGTCGAAACGCGGGTTGACCAACTTCTGGTCAAGACAACATTCGCCGACTACCGGTCGGTCGGCGGAATTCTGATCCCGTTCTTCGTCCGGGACACGGTGAACGGGATGTCGGGCTCATCTACCACGATTTTGGAACAGGCCGATATCAATCTGACCATCGATCCGGTGATATTTGAAAAGCCGAAAGAAAAAGAAGTCGATTTCCGGTTCCCCGCCGATGCCTCGTACGTGACAATCCCGTTTGCCTTTGTCGAATCTCATATCTTTTTGCAAGCTACGCTCAATGGAAAATTGAAAGTCTATCTGCTCCTTGATTCAGGGGCCTCGGCAAATATCTACTATAAGCCGACGGTGGAACGTCTTGATCTGCCCGTGATCGGCCACATCCCGGTTCAGGGCGTAGCGGCTGACGACAGTGTCGGGCTTGTCAAAGTCGACTCAGTGCAGGTGGGCGATCTGGCGCTGTATCATCAGGTCGCCGGAATGGCCGAGGAGTCGCCCATCGGATATGTCACAATGGAGAATGCAAAGTTCGGCGGTATCCTGGGCTTTGATTTTCTATCACGTTTTCCGGTACTGATTGATTACCAGAAGTACCGGCTGACCGTCTTCAATCCCGACAAGTTCGCGATGCCGCCGGGCGGGACGATCATTCCCTTCGAACTGCATAACAAGATCCCAACTACTACTGCGACCATCGCCGGAGCGGAGGGGAAGTTCATTCTTGATTTGGGAAATGCCATCGGGATGGTACTGCATGATGAATTTGTGGTGAGCAACAATCTTGAAAAGCAAATCGAGGGAATCCATGACCTCGAAGGCGGCATGCTTGGGGTCGGGGGAATGGCAAAAATGCGCGGCGGCAAAATCCGGAGTTTGAAACTCGGAAATATTGAGCTTGGGCCGACCTCGGTCTTTCTGCCGGAGGCGGCGGGGGGGATGTCGTCGTCGCGGCGCATCGACGGAAACATCGGGAATCCCATTTTGAAACAGTTTACGGTGCTTCTGGATTACGAGAGAAATCGCCTTGTTTTATACCCGCCCGACAGCGGAAATTCACCCGCCAATTAGGGTTGACCGCCCCGCGTAAGTTGCCGATCTTTCGCTACATGAATACTATTTTATGCTCGAATCGACCGCGCCGTCGGACTGCCGTCGCCGTCGTATTGTTCGTTTGCGGTCTGCTGTTAATTATATCCGGCGCGGCACACGCCCAGGAACAGACTAAACCTTATAATCGGATGCACCAGGCCGGAATCCGGCTGGGTGGCTGGTCGAACTCGGGACAAATTCCCGCCGCGTCGTATGTCGGGCCCGACTACTCATATACGACCGATTTCAAGGGCGGCGCGTTTTATTTCGAGGGTTTCGTGGGGCTTCGGTTTTCACCGATCTTGATGGGTGAATTATCGCTCGGCATTTTCAATCGCGGGGATGTAAACTTCCATGACGATATCTATGACGACAGCTTCTACGGCAACCTGCTGATCTACCCGATGCTCCTGCGCGCTAAACTTTATCCGCTCGGCGCGACATCAGCAAAGCTACAGCCCTACTTGTCAGCCGGCGGCGGTTTCTACTACGGCCATCACAACATTCAGTTCTATCAATCAAGCAGTTTGTATGCGGGCTTCAATACCGCGTCGGCGACCTCGTTTGAATACACGATCGGCGGCGGTGTTGACTTGCCTATCGCCACCCATATCGCCCTTGAGGCCAACGCATCCTGGCTCCCCCTCAAATTTGGCAAAGACCTGATTACTATTCGCGACTACGACGGACTGGCAATTACTGTTGGAATCAAATACCTGTTTTCCGCTGTTAAATGAAGTGTAACGGCATCACGGAGGATATATGAAAGTTGGAATTAACGGATTCGGGCGCATCGGGCGATTGGTGCTCAAAGCGGCCCGCAACACCGATATCGAATTTGTCGGCATTAACGACATCACCGACGCCCCTACTCTCGGGCATCTGCTCAAGTACGACTCGATTCACGGAAAATTTCCGGGCGAAGTAAAAGTCGAAGGCGACGCGCTGGTTATCGACGGCAAGAAGATTCCGGTACTGGCCGAAAAGGACCCGTCCAAGCTGCCGTGGAAGTCGCTCGGCGCCGATGTCATTCTGGAGTGCACCGGCAAGTTTACGACCAAAGAAGATGCCTCCAAACATATCACCGCAGGCGCGAAGAAGGTCTTGATCTCTGCACCCGCAAAAGGACACGATGGTACCTTTGTCCTCGGTGTCAATTCGCAGGATTATGACAAATCCAAACATCATGTGATTTCTATTGGTTCATGCACCACCAATTGCCTGGCGCCGGTGGCCAAAGTGCTGATGGACAACTTTGGCATAGTCAAAGGGTTCATGACGACTATCCACGCCTACACCGCTGACCAGCGTCTGCAGGATGCTCCTCACAAAGATCTGCGCCGCGCCCGCGCTGCCGCTTTGTCTCTGGTGCCGACCAGCACCGGCGCCGCCAAAGCGATTTCGGAGTGCATTCCCGCGATGAAAGGAAAGCTCGACGGCGTCGCGATTCGTGTTCCCACTCCCGATTCGTCGCTTGTCGATCTGGCCGTTATCCTCGAAAAAGAAGCGACCAAAGAACAGATCAACGACGCCTTCAGAAAAGCCGCCGCCTCTGGGCCGCTTTCCAGAACTCTTGAATACACTGAAGATCCAATCGTGTCGATCGATATCACCGGCAATCCTCACGGTTCGATTGTCGACGGACTGATGACCGTCTCGTCGGGCAATTTTGCCAAAATCTTCGCCTGGTACGACAACGAGTGGGGATTCTCCTGCCGCATGGTCGACATGATGCGGATGATGCTGTAGAAAGTCAGGTTGTGTCGCATGAAGAAAGTAACTGTTGCTGATGTCAATTTCCGCGGACAGAAAGCGCTGGTCCGCGTCGATTTCAATGTGCCGCTCGACAAGTCTGGCAAGATCACCGACGATCGCCGGATTCGCGAGGCGTTGCCGACGATTAAGAAGATCATCGCCGACGGCGGCATGGTAATCGCCTGCTCGCATCTGGGACGGCCCAAGGGCGGCCCCGATCCGAGCTTCTCGCTGCGCCCCTGCGCCGACCGGTTGTCCGAATTGCTCGGCAAGAAAGTAGTCTTCGCCGAGGACTGCATCGGGCCAGAGGCAGCCAATCCGGTTTCGCGAATGAAAAACGGCGACGTCCTCCTGCTTGAGAATCTGCGTTTCCATTCTCAGGAAGAGAAGAACGATCCCGACTTCGCCAAGAAGCTGGCCTCGCTTGCCGAAATATATGTCAACGATGCGTTCGGCTCGGCTCATCGCGCTCATGCGTCGACTGAGGGAGTCACGCGCTTTTTTAATCAGTCGGTCGCCGGCTTCCTGATGGAGAAAGAACTGCAATACCTCGGCCGGGCGGTGTCCGATCCGAAACGCCCCTTTGCGGCAATACTGGGCGGCGCGAAAATTTCCGGCAAAATCGATGTCATTGAGAATCTGCTGGACAAAGTTGACATACTCATCATTGGCGGCGGCATGGTCTTCACTTTTGCCAAAGCGATGGGGTATGAAATCGGCGACTCGCTTCTGGAGGCCGACCGCGTCGATATGGCTCGCGAGCTGATGTCCCGTGTCGCGTCGTCCAAGGCGAAACTCTATTTCCCGACCGATGCCGTGATCGCCTCCGAAATTTCCGATACCGCCAAAACTCAGATCGTGCCGATCGAAAAGATTCCGGCGGGGATGAGAGGGCTCGATATCGGGCCCGCGTCAATCAAGCTTTTCTCGGAGACGCTGAAAGACGCGAAGACAATCGTCTGGAACGGTCCGATGGGCGTATTTGAGTCCAAACCTTTCGCAAGTGGAACTATCGCAATCGCCAAGCTGCTGGCCGATCTGACCGCCAAAGGCGCGGTGACTGTGGTCGGTGGAGGAGACTCTGCCGCTGCGGTGGCGCAGGCCGGACTTGAGGACAAGCTGACGCATATTTCCACTGGTGGCGGCGCTTCGCTTGAATTTCTCGAAGGCAAAGTGCTTCCAGGAGTGGCGGCGCTGACCGATTGGGCGACGGTGAAAGTTGGCTGAGATGCGGCGAAAGATCATCGCCGGTAACTGGAAGCTCAACGGCACTGTCCCCGAGACCGAATCGCTGATCGCCGAGTTGCTCGCCGACAAAGCAGTCGGTGACAAGGCGAC
>CAYVWS010000201.1:0-4322 GCA_964455535.1 uncultured Ignavibacteriales bacterium
TTTTTTCTTCTTAGGTTTCGGTCCCTGCACCATGCCGTCGACGAGTTCCTTAAGCGGGAAGGGCGCGTTATCCAGCGGCGTGTGAAAGCCGCGGGCCGACGCGCAATCGTGACACAGGGCAACCGAGGTCTTCTCGTTTTTCACGATGATCGTCAGTTGAACTGTCGCTTCACGTTTTTTGCAGTCCTGACAGGTCATGCCTACTCCTAACCTCTCTCCAACTCGATGCGGCCGTCGGCCATGTGGAACTGACGGTCACACGATGCCGCCAGCTCGCTGTTGTGCGTGGCGATCACAAAACTTATCGACTTTTCCCGTGAGAGTTCGAACAGAAGCTCGTGCAGTTTGCGACCGGTGGCCGTGTCGAGATTTCCCGACGGTTCATCGGCAAGCACCAGCGTGGGGTTGTTGGCCAAGGCCCGGGCGACCGCCACCCGCTGTTGTTCACCGCCCGACAGTTCGCGCGGACGGTGTGATGTCCTGCTTCTTAAACCAACGGAGTCCATCAACTGTTCCGCACGCTTTTGCGCCTGATTCAGGTCGTTACCGTCTAAGATAAGCGGGACCATCACATTTTCAAGCGCGGTGAAATCTTCGAGCAAATAGTGAAACTGAAAAACAAACCCGACATGCTTGGTCCGGAACGCGGCCAATTCTTTTTCGCTTTTTGAAGTCAGCAATTCCTCGTTGACCCGGACCTCGCCGCTGTTGGGGCGATCAAGTCCGCCAAGCAGATGCAGAAGCGTCGACTTACCGACGCCGGAGGCACCGGTCACCGCCGCCATCTCCCCTTTATGTATTTCCAAGTTGATACCTTTCAATACCGGCAACTCCCCGTTGGCGGTCTGAAACGCCCGGTGGAGGTCGGTGGCTGAAAGGACAGAGGTTGGCTGTTGCATCATAGTTTGGGCAGTCCAGTCCACTGGGACCAATTCATGGTTATATTTTCGCCAAATTTCGCCAAACGTTTAGGCATTCAACAACTTTAATCTCCGACTGCTATTGTCGCAATACGTCGATAACCGAGACCCGCGCGGCCTGATGCGAGGGGTACAATGCCGCCCCGAAACAGATGATAATGGTCAGCGCACCGGCTAACAGGAAATCAAACAGGTGGATATCGATGGGCAAGTACTTGATGAAATAGATGTCAGCAGGCAAAGTGATAAGTTCGTATCTATTTTGAAGATACGCCGCCCCGAGGGCCACCGCCCACCCGGCCAGCACTCCCACCGCGCCGATGCCGAGTCCCTTATAGACAAATATCTTTCTGATACGGCCCGGCGTGGCACCCATGGTCTTGAGAATGCCGATTTCGGCCCGCTTTTCCATGGTGAGCATGACCAAAGTTGAGATGATCGAGAAGGCGGCGACAATCACAATCAGAATGAACCCCAGAAAGAGAATCTTTTTCTCGATCGCGATCCATGTAAAGAGATTCTTGTGCAGGATATTCCATGGTACGACATCGTACTTAAAGCCAAGCTTCTGATCGAGAATCGGGGTCAGTTCCTGCGCCCGGTTCATGTCGGTCAGTTTCATGTGGACACCGGTGACACCATCCCCGATGCGAAACAAATCCTGCGCGGCAGGGATGCTGATATACGCCATCTCAGCGTCGAATTCGAACATCCCCGTTTCGAAAATACCGGAGATGATGAACTTGGCGATGCGCGGCCGCGTGTTCTTGCGCAGGTCTTCGCCTTTGAGCGAATACAAAACCACTGGTGTACCGACAGCGACACCGATCCGTTCGGCGAGGTTTTTGCCCAAGAGCATAGTTGGCAGGGTGTCGTCGTTTTCGAACACCGGCGAAAGTGTGTAGTTGCCGAAGACAATGCTCTTGGCGATATCGGCGGTCCTCTGTTCTTGTTCTGGATCTATTCCGCGCACGATGATTCCGTCGCCAACCGAGGCCGACGAGATCGCCGCTTTATAGTAAATGAACGGCGACGCCGCGACCACACCCGGCACTTGTTCTATTTGTGACACGAGATCGGAGTAGTTTGTAATCAGATCGCCCGACGACGGGAAAACTGAGATGTGCGAAGTCGTACCCAGCAAGCGCGAGCGAATTTCGGACTCGAATCCGTTGTGCATCGACATGACGAAACACACGACCGCCACACCGAGCGCGACACCGATGACAGTGATCCAGGTGGCAACTGACGTAAACGCGCCGCCAGAGCGGAAATACCGTTTAGCGATGTAAGTTTCGAAGTTCATCTCAGCCCGAATTATACTCCCACAAGGACAGGTAAATCAATCTTTTACGGGAGGCTAGGCGGCAGAATCCGGCCATTTCTTAAACGTTGACAACTGGAGGTACGATAGACGTATATTCGGTGGTTGCGCGTCAAACCCTATCGGAATCTCGACGGAGGAGGTCGGAGTGAAAAGGTGCTTCGCCATTATTCTTGGAGTCGCTCTAATTGCCCTGGCCTGGTACGAGTTTCGGCCAGGACCCCGGCGTGAATTTGAAGAATTCCAAGAGAATTGCGCGAAGATACAAATTGGGATGACTCGAACAGACGTGATCCACATCATGCGCCGAGTAGAAGGCGTTTTTTTTCAGCGGAAAGACTCCACTACCCAAGAAGTCTGGGTGCTTCTACGAGGGCGACTCTTGTCAACGATTCCCAAGTGTGTTTTTGACTCAGCGAGCGGAAAGGTAGTCAAAGTTGATTGTAGAACTGACTAGTTCTCTACGGGCTTCGACTCCGCTCAGCCCGACGCTAGCGCGCTCAACGTACAGTTGTCCTGGCTTTGCAATACATACCCACATCCGAAGACTGTCGAGTGGCTGAAACGCACTCGCACGCTAAACCAAGCCTGTGCAGATCGGAACGTCGCCCTGAGCGGAGTCGAAGGGCGTCTCCTCCCTCTTGTGTTGCTCATGCGCGGCAGACTTCCTTCCTGCCCATCTTCTTGGTGCCCCACCGCTTGCGGTGGGATGAGATTTTTGCCCGTGCGTCCCGAATATCGTCATTGTGCGCCGCGTCATCCTGAGTTTGTCGAAGGACGCGGCGAAGCAATCACCCTGCATCATCAGCATTGACTCTTTCATGTGAATACAGAATATTAGAGTGACCTCACCATGAAAGGTAGGAACCCGAAATTAGTATGTTTAGAGCCGTCATCTATTATTGCCGATTGATCGTAGTTATATCATGTCTCATCTTCGCTTCCGCCTGCGGAATCGAGACAACCCAACGGCTCAGACCATTTGAGTCGAAGTCCCAAATAGTTATGTTTGATCAGTACAGATTGAGCGTAAACGGATGGGGTGTTGGCCCGAGCCATGTTGATTGTCAAGTTGACTTCGCGATACCAGTAAGAGATTTGAAAGTGGTTTCTTCACTTGCGGTATTTATCCTCGACTCGATTTGCTTTATGAGTGAAGAGACAAGTTCGGCTACTTGCCGCTACTTTAGGGACTCGTCGTGTTGGGCGGGAGACCCAGTCTACGGCGATGACGACACCGCGCTGAAAACCTGGGCAAGAGATGTCGTAAGGGATGGCAAGAAGTACAAACCGAAAATCTATTTACTTATGGATACGCTAACCTTCACAAATGTATCGTCGAATGATCGCATCAAGGCGACGTTGTACGCACACACCGTTGATAGAGTAAGTGGCACTACGATCGCCATTGAGTCAACCGACGTGCCGCTGGCCTTTAAGACCAAGAAAAGTTTCTATTTGAATATGCCGTGATCCCATATTCACACAAGAGCGCAAATTCGTAGGTCAATCCCGTCGGCGGTGTTGACACAGGATGAGCCCAGCATAAATGCTGGGTTACCAGGGCCAAGAGAAGATTCCAAAGTCCCGGGCTTCGACTCCGCTCAGCCCGACGCTGACGCGCTCAACTAACATTTCCATTTGACACGCACAATCTTCTCACAATTGAGAAAAGAACAGCTGCTTAGCTGGAGGCTCATTCAAAACTACCTTTTCGCTGATCGGAACGTCGCCCTGAGCGGAGTCGAAGGGCGTTTCTTTGACTACAAGGCAACACAAAAAAGGCGGCTCCAATGACGGAGCCGCCCTACAAAAACCGAGTTGGCGGACAGGAATGTCCGCCAAACACAAATCTCCTAAATAAACAACGGAGCCAACACCAGTGTGATGGTGGAAAGCAGTTTCACCAACACGTGGAGCGACGGGCCAGCGGTGTCCTTGAACGGATCACCAACGGTGTCGCCGACAACCGCCGCGCCGTGCACAGGGTTTTTCACCTTGGAGCCGTCGGCGAGTGTCAGATACTTGCCGCCGTGCGCGCCGGTCTCGACATACTTCTTGGCGTTATCCCACGCGCC
>CAYVWS010000202.1:0-4260 GCA_964455535.1 uncultured Ignavibacteriales bacterium
CGCAACCGCCAAGAAAATGCCAATCGAATTCATATCGTTCCTTTCGTATGCTTAACTCAGTCGTTCGACCCGCACGCGGGTCCCCGACAACGAGACAATCTTCACTTTAGATCCCTCGGCCAGTGCCTCATTCGCACTCGCCAGCCAAACTTCGCCTTCATATCTGATCTGCCCCGGTTGATCCGGATCGATCGCTTTGGTGACAACTGCGGTGTGGCCAATCATCCGGTCGACATTAGCATTCTGCGGCTGGGCCTTGGTGATCCGGTGCGCAAATTTCCGCGACAGCGGCAGAAGCGCCAGCGACACCGCCAGGCAGATACCGATCTGCCAGTAGTATTGGTCGGGCGATGAGATCGAATAGATTCCGGCGGCAATTGAGCCCACCACAAAGCATATGAAGATGAGCGTGGGGCTGGCTAATTCGATAATCAAAAAGACCAGCGCTGCCGCCATCCAAATCCAGAAAATCGGTTCCATCGTTTCTCTTTCCTTCCGTCTGCGACACGGAGCTTTGCTCCGAACCTGAGATACTACCGCCGCTTGCTGCAAATATTCAGCGAATCCGGATAAGGACGCCTATCTCTCTGTCCCGCGTCAACTTAAAAGGTGCCAGGGGCACCGGCCGGGGGCCTTCGGCCTGTTGAATTCAATATTCTCCTTGTAGGGCGGGTCCGTCTTCGAACCCGCCATCTTCATTTTCAAAAGTCGCCTGACTGAATGTCATTGCGAGCGATCCGCCGACGGCGAAAAGCGTCGCAATCTTTCTTCTCTTCATTCGTAGGGCAGAATCCGAGCGACGATTTTGTCGCGACGCGATTCTGCCAACTTTTCTTCGCCTTGGTAATCCACCATTTATGGTGGGCGCTTCGTATACGAAGCGGCTTGTTCAATGACGAACCCGTCATCTTCTTGTCACCCCCGACAAGGAACGACTTCAGTCGTTCCGCAGAGCGGGGGTCCAGCAGGCGAATGTGGCGGCAACTCTCGGTGACAATTCACCGGCTGGATTCCCGCTCGTCGGCGGGAATGACGGAAAGTTTCTTCGTAGGTCAGGGTCCTCGTGACCCTGACATCTTCTTTGGTTTGCGTCATGTCGGCCTCGCGAGGAGGCCGACCCACGAAGACAAGCCACACTCGATTTCACCCGCTACTTGTCGACGTGTCGTTCTGTCGCCATATTCCCCCCATGTCCAAAATCTACGGTCCCTTCGCCACCGTCTACGACCTCATGGGCGCCGACCATCACTCGCTCCGCATGTGCGACTACACTCTCGAGATCTTCCGCAAATACAAGATCAAGCCGACTTCCGGCCTCGAAATCTGCTGCGGCACAGGCAGCGCGTTGAAATACTTCATCGAACACGGATACGAAATGGCTGGTCTCGATCAAAGTACGCAGATGCTCGCCCAGGCGCGCAAGAAACTCGGCAAGAGCGTGTCGCTCACCCAGGCGACATTGCCTGATTTTCGAATAGTTGAATCTTCAAAATCTCGCCGCCTCCGCCAATTCGACTTTGCGATCTCATATTACGACTCGCTAAACTATCTGCTAAAGCCGCAGGAATTGGCGCAGACGTTTCTCAATGTCCACAAACATCTCGCCCCCGGCGGCTGGTTCATATTCGATATGAATTCGCCTCGCGCGCTGCGCGAAGTCTGGGGGAATACTTATTGGGGGGGAACTCTTAAAGATCTCTGCTGGCTGTTCAAGAATTCGTATGATCACACCAACAAGCTCGGCATGGTTCGCGTGACCCTCTTTGTTCGCAAGGGAAAATGCTGGCAGCGATTCGACGAAACCCATGTCGAGCGCGGGTATCCAAATGCGGTCATCCGAAAGTTGCTGACCGATTCGGGTTTTTCCGTCAAAGCGATCTACAAATGCTTTTCGTTTGATAAGGCCGGCGATTCGACAAATCGCATCTGTGTGGTAGCGCGGAAGAAGTAATAGCGACGGGCTTTGAATTCCAGCCGGGCACATCGACGCCCTGAGCGGAGTCGAAGGGCCCTTGGTCGACTCTCATTGTCGCGTCAAGCGAAGCGCCGACGCGCTACCACAGCGTTTTTCATCGCGCACCACGGTAACTCAATCTCAAAACACACCCAGCACCGTGTCGGTCTCGGCCTCTTTCATCTTGAGATAATCTTCCCAGAGCGTTTTTCCGAAATGACCGGCATGCACATATTTGAGCAGCTTTTTGAAGGTGCGCAGATCGAGATTTCCCTGAAACACACCGTTCACCTGTCCGGTCGTGTCGAAGAAGACAAAATTCGGCGTGTTGACTCCGAACAGCTCAAGAAACCGTTCGCGATCATACAACTGGCCGCCGATCGTAATCGGCATATCGGTTCCGATATCGATATTCACCGGCAGATAGTTCGTGTTGACAAACCAGGCAATCTCCGGACGCGACAGAACATACTTCTTGATCTCGTCGCAGTTGATACATCCGTGCTCGCTGATAAAAAGAAAGATCGGCCGTGACGACTTGGGAAAGGTAGCTTCCACTTCTTTGTAGGGGTGCCAGACCAGTTTGTCTTCGAGGTGCTTTTCCGGTCCGCAGGCGTACAACAACGCAGCGGCCGCCAACAACGCTGCCAGATAGACTCGATTCATCTTTGTCCTCTCACTTTTGACAGCCCCGTCAGTTGCCGCACCCGAACCCGCCGCAGCAACCGCCGCCGCCGAAATCGCCGCGCGCGCACGACGGCGCCTCAGTCTTTCCGCTGCCAACCTGCGCGGCAAAGACCGACAGCAGTTTTTTTGTGTTGGTCGAGCGGCACGACGGGCATTCCGGCTTGGTCGCCGGCCCGCTCACTAACTCTTCGAATTTCTTTTTGCAGTCACTGCATTCGTATTCGAAAATCGGCATCGCTACTCCTTGGAAATAGACATCACTGCTCCGACCAACCCGCCTGCCAATCCGGTGACCACCGGATTACAGGCCACCGCTCAGGTCGACCCAAACGCCCAATGGACTCCGGTGTAGGCCAACCCAACACCAGCTCCGGCCAGAATATACAACAGTGTCCGTGTCGTTCGGTTCTTCACGTTTCTACACCGCCGCGTGCATGAGTTTCATCAGTCGGGCCTCGACATCCGCCGCCAGCTCCGGCAGTTTCTCGCTTTCAAGTATTTGCGAAATCAAAGTCGGCCGACCGAGAATCACATGCGTCTGTCCACCCGCTTCGTACACGACAAACTTGCACGGCATGAACAGCGCAACATCGACACTGATTGAAAGCGCCGTGTTGGCAAAACCGGCATTGCAGATTTCGATAATCTTGAGCGGCCCGCGCTGAAATCCTTTATCGGCCAGCGTCGCCTGAACATCGTGGGTGTGCAGCACCCGAAACTGATGCTCGGGCGTAAGTCGCTCGATATTGGCAACCACCGCCTCGAATGACTTGGCGCTGGTCAGTTCGTAACTGAGTAATTCACGATTCATTCTCTGCCCGGAATTTCTTTGTACTCCACCCCGCAGGATGGGTTCTGTTTCACTCATTCACTACTTTGTACGTCGACTTGAGCGGCGTCTTCTGCTGAATCGTCAGTCCGACCGTGCAGTATTTTTGTTCGGACAAATCAATTGCCCGCGCCACTTTCTGCGGATCGAGATTCTTTCCGCGCAGCGTGTACTTGATATCGATCGATTTGAACGGTTTGGGGTAGTCGCTCGGTTGATCGGCCGAAATTTCGATATCGATCCCCTTGACCTCCTGCTTCTGTTTTTCCAGAATCCGCACGATATCGATTCCCGTGCATCCCGCGATCGAATACAACAGCAGTTCGCTCGGTTTGAACCCCGCCTCTTCGCCGCCGTCGGCTTTGGAGGCATCGGTCACGATCTTGTTCCCGTACGCGCCGGTTCCTTCGAATTTGAGGCCGCCGGCCCATTTCATTGTTGCTTTCGCCATGGTCGTCTCTCTTTTTCTTCCTCTCTGGAACGGGTAATCTACACATTTGTCGCCGCTTGTAAACCCCCTCCCCGTCCGGTACAAATGTGATTGTGGAGAGAAAAATGACACCCTAATTTTTGGCGAAAGGACAACCTAACCTATGCCCACCGATACCCGTACCCTTGCCGATCTTCGCTCGGTCGGCCCTGCCACCATCGAAGACTTTCGAAAGCTTGGTATCACCAAAGTCTCGCAGCTTAAAGGCCGCGACCCAAAAAGGCTTTACGACAAAATCTGCAAGCTGGCCGGACAGAAGATTGACATTTGTCTACTCGACGTATTCCAATGCGCCGTTGC
>CAYVWS010000203.1:0-4197 GCA_964455535.1 uncultured Ignavibacteriales bacterium
CGATACCGTCAAGATCAGAGTCGGCTTGATCGGGATTGGCAGTCGTGGGGCAATTATCCACGGCGCAGGTTGTCGCCGGGTAACCCGGCGAAGTAAACCCGTCACCGTCGGGATCGACACAATCATCGCATACGTCGCCAGTACCGTCATGATCGACATCCGCCTGATTGGCATTCGCAACTCCCGGACAGTTATCGCAAGCATCATCTATGCCATCAAGGTCGGCGTCGGCAATGAGCGTGGCGACAGCCGCATATGCGTTTAGACATCCATATCCATACACGGAATCGTATCCGGGATTCCCCAAATCCCGAGCCGAGCAGTACAGTCGACTCTCAACCTGAGCCACTGTCGCCGACGGATTGCGCGAGATGATGAGCGCAGCCACCGCCGCTGCGTACGAACACGAAATCGAGGAACCGAAAGTCTCGACATAATTTCCATTCACATATCCGTCAGAACTGGTTCGATCGGTTGTTACTATCGATACACCGGGAGCGCACAATTTCAGGCCGCCGCCGTAGTTTGAAAACGCGGCCTTTGTTCCGTTCGGCGAAATCGCCGACACGGAATTGATTGAGGTGTACTTGGCGGGATAATCTACAAATCCGGCGCCGGCGTCCCCCGCCGGTGCGAAGTGAATCATACCGGCAGACTTGGTCGAAGCGTACACTGCTGCCACCGAATTGAATGGAATTCCCCACACATTGGGATTGTTGCTGACTCTTGCGCCCTGACTGAGTCCCCAATTCAGGGCGTTGGAAGTCCAGCTCAGCTGACCGGTCCACCCGTTATTGCAGGGCGGGCCCGTTGAAATTCCAACGCGGGCCGGAAGCACAACACAACCCGGCGCCACGCCGACGACGCCGATCGTGTTGTTGATCTTCGCCGTCATGCATCCGGCCATAGCGGTGCCGTGGTTGTCGCATATAGCCGATGGTCCACCTTCGTCGGACCCACCGGAGAAGTCCGCGCCGGGAATGATGTGCAGATCAGGATGATCAAGTTGGGTACCTGTTTCCAATAGAAGTATTTTGACCGTCGAATCGCCGAGCGTGACGTTCCACGCCTGCTCGCAGCGCATATCTTCTCCCGGTGTTCCGCCAAATTGCCCGGTGTTATTCAGTCCCCAAAGACTGGCGTAGGCCGAGTCGTTTGGAACCAACGCCCCTTTGGCAGAGAAGTTGAAGTCCGGCTCCGCCCACTCCACGCGCGGATCCTGAGCCAACAGGTTGGCCTCGTTCATTACCGCAAACCCATTACTTTGAGACGAGATGATGGAATAGGTGTTATCCAATCCCGCGAAATGATCGTGCTCGATGATTACCGATGGAACGATCTGCCGGATGATCGAAACGCCGTCTCCGGAAGCATCTCTTGTAATTTTGACTAATATCCGTTGTGTCGGTGAGACCCACTCGCCGTTCGGGGTTCGCAGGACCGGCGCGACAAACTGCGACATTTGTGCGGCCGTCTGATCGATCTTTTCATAAACCATCTCATCAGAATTCATCGGCGAGGCAAATTCGGCAAGCGCCAGATCAGTTCGCCCAATCGATTCAATATTGGTAATCCCGAGCGATGCAAGCGAGGCATCAACACTCGCCGTGCGCAAGAGATTGCTCGGCGGTGCAATCGCGATACGGCTGCGATCAATCGTTAGATTGATGCGCTCGCCCTGATACAAGTAGTAGTTGGTTGGCGCTTCAGTCGCCGACAGGCCGGAGAGGAATAGCACTATTCCCGCTGTCAGCCCAACGCCCAGTCTGATTGCCGCTTTGCATGCCATAGTATCCTCCGCGTGACTACGCGATATTCAGTTCGTTCTTCATCGTCCGGTCTATCCGCCAGTTGCAATTCGGTTGGAATCACGTACCGCTTGGGGGCGCGTGTCTTTGACGGCACTATACCCTTAAAGCGGAATTTTGGATTGTACAAACGCGACATGCGGGAGTAATCCGGGTGGATAATGAGCGACGGGAGGCCATCTAGCTGACCAAATTCTGATTGAAACCTGAAAGCTATTGGCGCGTCTATAAGATAGCATGAGTGAAAATCGCCGGCCAATTCCGAGAAGCCCATTTGCCATCGACTACCGGTTGCCCCATCCGGCCCTACAGCGCTGGGTGTCTCACTACTACCTGCTGTACCGTCGGGACAAGTCTAGCGCCAATCCGATAGTGCAGCGGATTTACCCAAGCGACGGGACCGGGCTGATCTTTCAACTCGACGGACAGGTGGAAGTCCTTTCGGCTGGCGAACAGTGGGTATCCCACCCACAAGCCCTCGCTAAAGGACACTTTCAGAAACCATTTGTAGCCCGATACCACGGCTCCAATCGGCTGCTTTGTGTCTCCTTCCGACCAGGAATGGCAACCCACTTTCTGCGTGACTCGCAGGCGGCCATCAATGACCGATTTGTACCGTTCGCTTCACTCTTCGGCTCCGCCGGATCAGAGCTGGTGGAGCAGCTGTCGCAGAACAGCAATTTGAGTCGCCTAGGAAGCATGCTTGATCGATTCTTGGTGACGCGGTTTCCGGAGACCCGAAATATCGATGACTGCTTTACTCATGCTGTGAGTCGGATCACCGAACTCGGCGGCGCGACGCCAATTGGAAAAATCGCGGAAATCTGCGGCCAGACACCGCGAAATCTGGAGCGCCGCTTCAGCGCGGCACTTGGAATGACGCCCAAATATTTCTGCCAGACTGTAAGATTCAGGGCTTTCCTGAGGCGGCTGCGGTTGAACCCTTCGGAAAACTCCGCGGCGGCGGCGCAAGAGTGCGGGTATTTCGATCAGGCCCACCAAATCAGAGAATTCCGCCGCTTCACGGGTACTTCGCCGAGCCAGTTCTGGAGTCAGGCCGAAGCGATTGAAGCCGCCACTACCGATATCCGCTCGCTGTCTGTCTCTGTCCCCGAAGTGACGCAATGGTCCTTCTAGCTTCGTCTTTCTTTTAGCACCCCACAGTCTTTTGGAGCGCTCCCCAGCCGACTGAAATTACTCCCCCAGTTCTTTTTCAATGGCCTTGATCAATTAAGATTCTGACTGCGAACGCAGTGTCGGCCTGAAGAGAGGGGTGAGCCCTTGCCTGGC
Source organism: uncultured Ignavibacteriales bacterium (assembly GCA_964455535.1). GTDB lineage: Bacteria > Zixibacteria > MSB-5A5 > GN15 > FEB-12 > JACRAV01. Next base: position 3,099 of record CAYVWS010000203.1, read on the forward strand.
CGCCTCGACCAGGAGAACCGCAAACCCACCCCCCAATTCAGACCGCTTGGTCTTGATACTTAGACGAATTCGTCTGGAATTTGTTTGGTAAATCGGAGCAGAAAAATGCGATTTCCATAAGAAAAGATGCGACATTTCGACATAATACCACGTATATCAATGTATTATGGAAACCAACTGGACTCTTTCTTTGAATTCTGCCATTCAAACAAAACACTTGACCATGCTCTCTAATTCAACGATATTAAGACCATTCGGTCTGATAAATCCACAAATTTAGGCAGGAAACGCAGATGAAGAACGCGCCAGCTACCCGAAGAAAATTGCTTGAAACGTCGTTTGAGCTGTTTTACCAGCACGGTTTTCAGTCGACCGGACTCGACGCTATCCTCAAGGCCTCCGGGTTTTCCAAAGGGGCACTCTATAATCACTTTTCAAACAAGCACGAACTTGGATACGCAGTGGTCGAAGAAGTTCTCTCCCCTTGGATTCTGGATTTCTGGCGCGAGCAATTCGCTGCGCATGACAATCCCATCGATGCCCTTCGCCAGATCCTGACTCAGCTTTCGGAAAACCCTCCGGAGAAATATTACACCGTCGGTTGCCCGCTCAACAATCTGGTACAGGAGACCGCCGATGCCGACGAGGGATTTCGTTTGCGGCTCTCAGCGATTGTCGACGAGTGGATTTTGATTATCGAAACGAATTTGCGCCGCGGTCAATTCGCCGGACAGGTTCGGCCCGGTATCGATCCGCACGAGTTGGCGGTCTTTCTGACGGCATCTCTGGAGGGCGGAATCGGCCTGACGAAGTCCAAGCATACGCCGGAATACCTGGCAGTTGTGTGTGCTCAGCTTTTGGGAATTGTGAAAGCCGCTCAGCAGCCGTCGCTTACCATCGACGGCGAGGACGCGACCGAAGACACCTGCCACCCTTCGTTTCAGGGCCGACCGGTCATCCCGCCGAAATAATCAAGTCTCTTGATAGCTGTTGAATCCGCAGAGGGAGATAGGCGAGCCGAAGGGTTACAACTTCCCCGGCTTCTCTTTGCGGTCGTCGACGCCGTTTTTGTTCTTGTCGATGAAGTCGTCGAATTTCT
>CAYVWS010000204.1:0-4168 GCA_964455535.1 uncultured Ignavibacteriales bacterium
TACTTGTTCGAGCCGAAGAAAAGGGCGATACCGCCGCGCAGTTCAAACATGCTGGTCGATTCGCCGAACTTATATGAGCTCGCCTGATAGGTCCCTTTGGCGTTCTTGGTAAATCCCTGATGAAGCCCGGCCTCAACGTAGAATCCGCTCACATCAGAAGTATAGTAAAACGCTCCGGCCGCCGCGCCGATGGCAAACGCCGGGTCGTACGACATATCGCGGTACTTCGGATCGCCGCCGTTATTGTCGCGAACGGAGGTGGTGAACTTGGCATTGTCCACGCCCGCCTGCGCTTTCAGGTAGGGAGCGAAACGCGACTCGCTGAAGAAGTAATATTTGCCATACAGCGCAATGTTGTAGTAGCGGTGGTGACGGTCCGAAGCCGCATCGGTGGCATCGATACCGAGCTGATAGTAAGACAGGTCGACACCAAGCACAATTGATGGAGTCAGAAAGTATCCGACCTCGACGCCGGCCAAAAATCCCGACTTGGCGCCCAAAGTGTCCGACCAGTTGGTGACCGCGCCGGTTGGCGAAGCCAGACCGCCGTGAATAGTAGCTTCGAGAAAATCTTTTTCTTCAGTTTCCTGTGCGAATCCGGTAGACCACGCTACAAAAGTCACAAGCCCGATTATCAGTGCCAGTTTACGCATTCCCTACTCCTGTTGCGAACGTTCCCGCCCGCGTATCACTTCACTCTCCCGGCCCACCCGTTCAATCGGGGCAACCGAAAACAGGTTGCCAAGATACGGGCCGCCGAAACCCCTTGTCAACAGCGAAAATGACGCTCAAACCCGCCACTTTGTCTAATTGTCTTTACGACCTATCCGCCGGCAAAAATCGCCCTCACCAAGATTTGCACACCATCCAGGTTGGCTCCAAAAGCCACTTGAACTCGAGTCAGATTTTGGTATGTTATGAGATTCTATGGCCGACAAACAGTCCCGCATCAATGTCCTCGTCGTTGGCGGCGGAGGACGCGAGCATGCGATTGTCTGGAAACTCAAACAATCGCGCCGTTTAGATCGCCTCTTTTGTGCCCCCGGCAATCCGGGCATCGGCACGATTGCTAAGTGCGTCAATGTGAAGGCAGAGAATGTGCGCGGTATGGTCGATTTCGCCCAGCGCAACAAGATCGGATTGACCATTGTCGGGCCGGAACAGCCGCTCGCCTATGGTATTGTCGACGAGTTCCAGAAGCGCCGTCTGCCGATTTTCGGTCCCGAGCGCAAAGCGGCTCAGGTTGAAACGAGCAAGGTCTTCTCCAAAGTCTTCATGCAGAAATACCATATTCCCACCGCCCCGTTCAAAGTGTTTACCAACATGGCGGAGGCATACGGATTCTGCAAGACCTGCGAATACCCGATTGTCATCAAAGCCGACGGACTCGCCGCGGGCAAGGGTGTGATCATCGTCAAGTCGCTTGCAGAAGCCGGCGTTGCAATCGAGAACATTATCGATAAGAAAATCTTCGGCCCGGCCGGGGCCAAGATTGTCATTGAGGCCTGTCTGACCGGTCCCGAGGTTTCTCTGATGGCGATCACCGACGGCAAAACGATTTTGCCTCTTCTGCCAAGCCAGGATCACAAGCGCGCCTACGACGGCGATCAGGGCCCGAATACCGGCGGCATGGGCGCCTATTGCCCCGCGCCGTTTCTGACGCCGGAACTCCTCGAAGAAGCTCAGGAACACATCCTCAATCCGACCATAAACGGGCTGCGCAGCGAGGGGATCACCTATCGGGGAATACTGTATGCGGGACTGATGCTGACTTCATCGGGACTCAAAGTTTTGGAATACAACTGCCGCTTTGGCGATCCTGAGACACAAGTAGTGCTGCCGATGATGAAATCGGATCTGCTCGAATTGTGCATGGCGGTCGTCGACAAGCGGCTGGGCGGTTATGGCAAGATTGACTGGCGCACCGGCGCGGCAGCTTGTGTGGTGATGGCGTCCAAAGGATACCCCGGCAAGTACGCCACCGGCCAGCGCATAACCGGTTTGCAGAATGGATATCCGGCCAATATGCACGTCTTTCATGCCGGGACGCGCCGCGAAGGAAATAATTGGACCACCACCGGCGGACGGGTGCTGGCAGCGATGGCCAGCGAACAGGATTTGAAAACAGCGCTTGATAAAGCGTATGGTCTGGTGGGACGTATCCGCTTCGACGGCGCATTTTTCAGAAAAGACATCGGCGCCAAAGCGCTTTCAAATAATGGGAAATAGCTCATGCCAAAAGTTTTGATTATGCTCGGATCCAAATCGGATCAACCGTACGCCGACGACTGCGTCGCGCAATTGACCGCGCTCGGAATTGAATCGGCGGTTGAAGTCTCGTCGGCCCACCGCAAGCCGACTCAAACGGCCAATATCGCGACTGCGGCCGCTGACAAAGGATTCGAAGTCATCATCGCAATGGCCGGCTTGTCCGCGGCTCTGCCGGGAGTAACGGCGGCCCACTCGAATCTTCCGGTCATCGGCGTTCCGCTTCCAGCGGCGCTGGGTGGTATGGACGCCCTCTTGGCGTCGGTACAGATGCCGCCGGGAATCCCGGTCGCAACGGTGACCATCGGCACTCCGGGCGCCAAGAACGCCGCCGTGCTGGCGGCCCGTATCCTCGCCATCAAGTATCCACAAGTCCATGAAGCGGTGAAAAAGCACCGCGATGCGCTTTGAGGCGCGGGATCGTTTGCACGACAATTTTGTATCAGAAGATAGAACACTCTTGAATGGAGGAAGACGCATGGTGTTGTTGACCAAAACAACCATCAGAAAACTCATTGGGGCGCTGGTCGCGCTGTCGCTTGTGGCTTCGGTTACAATCACGGCATTCGCGGCCGACGTTGAAAAAGCCAAAGAGTTTTTCAATCAGGGAGTAACGGCTGACAAGGAAGGCAAAGCCACCGTCGCCATCGAGGCCTACAAGTCGGCAATCCTCAAAGATCCGAACTACTACGACGCCTACCTGAACCTCGGCGCCGCGCTGTTCAAACAGCGCCAATTCGACGAGGCCCTTTCGGCGCTCAAATCGGCCACCGAGAAAAACCCCAAGGGCATCGACGCCTTTATCAATCTGGCGAAAGTGCAGACTCAGCTTCAGAAGTACGTCGAAGCTGAAAATTCCTACAAGTCCGCCATGGCGATCGACCCCAAACGGACCGACTTGTACAAAGACCTCGCCAAAGTTTATTACACGCGAGGCAACTACACCGAAGCAATCAATGCCGTGGATCAGGCCCACAAAGCGGGCATTTCAGATGACGACACCTGGTACATCCTGGGCAAAGGGTATCAGAAAACCGATCGGACCGGCGACGCCATCACCGCGCTGAAGAAGTCGATTGAGCTTAACGGCAAGAAAGCCGACGCCTGGTTCGCTATCGGCGATATCAATCTGACTAAGCAAAGCTACGGCGACGCCGCCTCGGCGTTTCGCTCGGCGCTCAAGATCAACCCCAAACTGGTGCGCGCCTCGTACAACTACGCGGTCGCGATGGAAAACATGGCTCCCGATTCAGTGGGCCAGAATATCACCAATTGGGAGGCCTATATCCGCTCGGCGAAGGGAAATCCCAAAGAGAAGAACAACGTCGACATAGCGACCGGCCACGTCAAAGAGCTGCGCGATAAGAAAGCGAAAATGGCCGGCCAGTAAAATTCAGTTTCAGATTCTGTCAATAAAAGAGGCCCCGGACGATTGTCCGGGGCCTTTGTATTGTCGACTGGAAACCGCCTACCTGACGAATTCCACTGACTTGAATTCGTCCCAGTCGACAATTACGTCTTTCTTGCCGTCGATTGAAATCACCACGCCGCGATTGGATTCGTCTACATCGTTCGAATCGCGCAGGTCGAATGTGCGACCATCAAACAGAGTCACCAAACACCCCCGATGGGAATCGTGCTCGATACTCTTGACCATGCCGAATTCGATCCGGAAAGTCGCACCGCGCGACGCGCCGTTGAGCGGCTCCCACGTAAACGACTCATCGTTGTCCCATCTGATATCGCCGGTATAGGTGTCGCCGTCTTCGGTGACAACCGTGCCATGAAGCCGTTTGCCGCCATTGAAGTTTTCGTATTTGGAGGTACCGGGCAGGGGCTTGAATTCGAGCTTGTCAAATTCGTTCCATTCCACAGTTACTTCGCCGAGATTCGGATCTTC
>CAYVWS010000205.1:0-4117 GCA_964455535.1 uncultured Ignavibacteriales bacterium
ACCAGTTCAAGCGGCACGCGATATTCTTTGGCGATACCGTAGTGTTCTTCGTTTGACATGACCGTCAGCGATTTCATCACCCCGCATATCGCGCGCAGATGTTTGACCGCCTGCGAAATGTCGCCGGTGCCGGCCTCGCCTTTGGTGCGGATCATGGCCGCGCCTTCAGAAATGCGACGCAGCGCTTCACCCAGATCGCGACACCCGCAGACAAACGGCACTTTGAACGGCCACTTGTCGACATGGTATTTGTCGTCGGCGGGCGTTAGCACTTCGGATTCGTCGATGAAATCAATTTCCATCGTTTCAAGCACACGGGCCTCGACAAAGTGACCGATGCGGCACTTGGCCATGACCGGGATCGTCACCGCACGTTTGATCTTTTCAATCACGTCCAGATCGGCCATGCGGGCCACGCCGCCCTCGGCGCGAATGTCGGACGGCACGCGTTCAAGGGCCATCACCGCCGCGGCGCCGGCATTTTCGGCAATACGGGCCTGCTCGGCATTGGTGACATCCATGATGACGCCGCCTTTGAGCATTTCCGCCAGACCGACTTTGACTTTATAATTGGGATCTTCGACCTGCCACATATCAAAAAGCTCCTGCGTGAAAATTTGACTTCATTGCTTGTAACAAAGAATCCGACCGTGTGATGCACGCGACGCCATGAATCGGGCTCTTTGTAGTCCAATATACACGGCCTAAATCAAGAACACAATCGGGGGACGGAAAAGGATGAAGTAGGGGAAACGAAGGAAATTCGGCGGAATTGCGCAAAGAGAAGGCGGGTCCGAAGACGAACCCGCCCTACAAACTTCACTGCGGCCGAGTCGGCAGGATAATCAATGTCTGCTCGGCTAACTGCAACCGCCGCTGGAGGGCAAAGGCGGTTTCGTTGTGCAGTATCCGCTGGTACCATTTCGGTTTGCTAAAAACCAGTTGTCCGGCAAAGAAAGTCACCCGCTTGAAATTCGGTAGTGTATCCAGACAAAGCTGTTCGAGCGCCTCCACCGGGTCGGTCGCTATCTTGAGCCGAAATTCAGCCGGCACGCCGAGCGATCCGGCCAGACGGACATATTTGGCCAGGTCTTCGCGCGAGTGCTCGACCAGCTTGTCCAGAGCGTCGCGGACCTTGAACGAGTCCGAGTCGACCACAGCTACCGACACAAAAACTAAATTACGGCAGTGCTCGGGGAAATTCTTAAGCGCTGACAGCAGTGTATGAATGCCGAGGCCGCTGTAGCTGCCGACCAACAGCACTCCGGTCGGCTGGCGTGGATCGAACAAGAGCGGGCCATCGTGCTTCTGCTCCGGCAAGTTGGTCAGACTTTCGTAGAGTTTGTTGACGCGATATTGCAGCGAACGGTAGTGGCGGCGAATCAGGAAGCAAAGCGTCAGCACCGTCGCGGTCGCGACAAGTGTAATCCACCCGCCCTCGCCGAATTTCTCCATCACGATGAAAGTCAAAATGGTCGAGCACATGGTCAGCCCGACCAAATGAATAATGATCTTTCGATTCCAGGCCGGATTTTTGTGCCGACTGGTAAACCAAAACCGCGTCATACCGAGTTCGGTCAGACAAAACGTAATGAACACGTTTATGCTGTACATGACCACCAGCGCGCGGACATCGCCGTGGGTGTAGATAAGCGCCGCCAGCGCCGCACCGCCCATAAGCATAATTCCGTTCTGAGTAGTCAAACGCTCAGAGAGTGACGCAAACCGTTTCGGCACCCAGCCGTCGATGGCCATGTTGGCAAGGATGCGCGGTCCGTCGACAAACCCCGCCTGCGCTGCGACAACCAACAATGCTCCCTCCGAAACAAGTGTGAGAATGACGAACAATCCACCCAGCGGGACAACCTGAATGAAACTCTCCACCAGCACGGCATTCATGGTCTTCCCCTCGACCGGCGCGACATTCCACAGAAGATAACAGAGGATCAAACCGGACGCGGTGAAGGCCAGCGAGGCCGCCATGTAAACCATAGTGCGTCGCCCAGTTTTGACTTTGGGCTCCCGCATAATGGCAAGTCCGTTGGAGACAGCTTCAATACCAGTGTAGGTACCTCCCCCGAGTGAATACGAGTGAATGAACAGAAGCGCCAGACCGCTCATTCCCAGCAGCGACATTCCGGAACTGAATCCGTTAGCGACCTCGGTTGAAACGGCGGGGAGATTCGAGGCGTGGGCTATTATGCCGCCGACGATTAGAATGGCGTGGGTGACCATGAACAACAAAAAGACCGGTAGAAGAGCCAGAATCGACTCTTTGACACCGCGAATGTTGAGCGCCGTCATGCCAACGATCAGAAACACCTCAACCGGCAATTTCAGGTAATGCCATTCGGCCGGCACAAAGCTGAAAAGGGCATCACCGGCCGCCGCGATCGATACGGTGATCGTCAGCACATAGTCGACCAGTAACGCGGCGCCTGAAACTGCGCCGGCTTTTTCACCAAGCAACGCCGAAGCGACCACATATCCGCCGCCTCCCTGCGGGAAGTGCTCAATCACTCGACTGTAGGCAATTGCGATGGTCGTTACCGTGATCGTCATCGCCAGCGCAATCGCCACCGACAAGTAGGTGTGCGATCCCAAAGTCCGAAACGCTTCTTCGGGGCCGTAACAGGACGACGAAATACCATCGGCACCCAGTCCCACCCACGCCAAAAAGGCGATCACCGACATCTTGTGGAAGATACTCTTGTCGAGGGGGTCTCGGGGTGAACCAAAAATCAGATGTTTGAGACGCACTACCCAATGGTCGGGCGTGGCGAAAGAGTTACCCGGTTCGGAACCGGGCGTCGAGCGGTCACTCATCGCGAACCTCCGCGCAAGATGGTTGTGAAGAGAAGCGCTCCTCACGTTTTGGGGAGATTCTCTCCTTCGACGCCTATGAGGTTAGCTGACGGGCTCGGGCCGAAAGAGTTGCCCTACACCTTGCGGTGATGCGCCCCGGGAGTTGGGTCCCCCACTCTTCCGCCATTTGCGGAAGACTCGGCGTAATTTGGGAGGCGATAATATACCCGTTCTATATGGTTGTCAAGGGGGATTAAAGCGGCTTTTTGTATGAGCAAAAAAAGGCGGGTTCAATGACGAACCCGCCCTACAAAAGAATTCGATCGAAGTCTTACGCTTTGGCTTTCTTGTATTTGCCGAAGGAGTGCTTGGAAAGCGCCTTTTTGAACATCGCTTCCTGGCCCAGCCAGAAGTCGTGCATGGTGCAGGTGCCGACCTGCTCGCACGAGCAGCGTCCGCCCTCGGTACACAGGTTGATATGAATCGGACCTTCGATCGCTTCGATAACATCGAGGAACGAGACATCCTTCGAGTTGCGCGACAGACGGTACCCGCCGGTCACTCCCTGAAACGAAACCAGCACGCCGGCTCTGGTAAGGTCCTTGAGTATTTTGGCCAAGAACTCGCGCGGGATGGACTCGGCCTCGGCGATCGCGTTAATCGAGGCCAGCTTCCCCTTGGGAAGATTGGTCAGGTGTCGGACGGCACGAAGCGCATAGTCGGCTTTTCGAGATAACTGCATATTTTTTCCCTTCTTTGCAACAGCTACTTTCTACACCAATTGCGGCCGAAGCCGCGGGAAGCACGATTGTGGAAAAGTTCCCCCGTACTTCCATGTTCATCCATGATACGATCTCCGAGCCAATTAGTCCATAAATTTCTTGTCTTTTTTCGTTTTTTTTGTACTTTCGGAGCCGATCGGAACAACGAAGATAAAAACGGCCCGTAATGGCGAGATTAATATGTTACGCCACAGCCGGTTACAAAATCCGACCGGTTTGTGCCGACCGCAAATGGCATGAACTTTTTCGCCGGTTGGGTGTTACAGCGGGCGTGGACTTTATCGACCCAGAATCAGAAGTGAATACATTGTGAACGGAAAAGGATAGATCAACATGAGCGAACCAACAAAAGTAACCCCCGAACAGATCGTGGTGGTGACCCCGACGGCGGTGGCCGAACTGAAGCGACTGATTGAAGCCGAAAACGAGCCGGGGCTCTTTGTCCGGATCGGCGTCGCCTCCGGCGGCTGCTCCGGGATGTCGTATTCGATGGCCTTTGACAACAATCCCTCCGAGATGGATCGCGAGTT
>CAYVWS010000206.1:0-4103 GCA_964455535.1 uncultured Ignavibacteriales bacterium
TGTGATTTCTTGACGACCGTCGGGCGCAACCATCTGCAGGTTTTGTCGCGCGGCGTGACCGACAAGCGACCGGAGGCCGTGCGCGGCGCGATCATCGTACTTTCGCGCATCGGCGATCCATCGGCTTTCAGCATTCTCAAACGGGCCGCGACCAATGAGAACCGAAGCGTGCGACTGGAACTGGTGACTCAGCTCCGCAGTTATGTCGGCCCCGAAGCCCTCGACATTCTCAAAACCGCCGCTTTAGACAACGACCGCGAAATACGACTGGCCGCTATCGCGTCGCTTGCCGCTCAACCCGGCGCGGCTGCGTTCGACGCTGTCGAAAAGATTCTGCAGGAAAAGGAATTTTTCCTTCTCGACGACGAAGACAAAGAGCGCATTCTGATCGCCTATTCGACTCTGGGGGGAGAGGCCGCAGTCAAAGTTCTGGTTGAGATGGTCAAACGATTCAATCCGCTTCGCAACCAGATACTGGCAAGTCTGCGCAAAGGCGCGTTGACTGCCCTGGCCCACAATCAAAGCGACTATGCCGGCAAGATGCTGGCAAAGTTCGCCGGCGCCTGGCGGCCGGATATCAAAGGGCAGGCGCAGCAGGCGCTCAAAAAACGCCGCGAATTTCTCTTCGGAGGTACCGATGACGACCGCCGTTGAAACGCCCGTCGCCCGATTGTTGGCCGGGCAGACCGAAGAAAAACTCCTGCACTCTTTCTTCATGCTGTACAAAACGTCGCGCATCATGCAGGCCAACAATGCGACCTTCCTGCAGCAGCTCGAAACGTTTTACACCCACTTGTCGGCGATGGGCAAGGATGATACCTCAGTATCGCTCAAAGTTATCTCCGGCCGGTATTTCGTAAATCATCAGCTTGTTCGCTTCGACGAAGGACTGTCCGGATCGATGACCGTCGTCACGGAGTGGAAAAAGCTCGGCATCGGCGGCGTCACGTTCGAAAGCGGCGTTTCGAAAGAGGAACTCAAGAATTATTTCCATTCGCTGACCGAAGTTAAGCCGAACAAAGACAATCTTGAAACGCTTGCCGCTAAGTTCAAAAATCTTGGTCTGGACCACATTCAGCTTCTATCGACCAGAGATGTCAACGCCGATCTGCCCCTGGCGGCCGAAGAAGTCCGCAAGCAGTTCCGCGCGATGGCCCGCACGACCTTTTTCACCGCCGTTTCCGTGGTGCAGGAAGTGGTGGTCAACACCATGCAGCAGCGCGATGTCAATATCTCCAAGACCAAGCGGGTGGTGCATTCGCTGATCGATCACATTACGCGCGACGAGTCCTCGCTGATCGAATTGACCGCCATCAAGGATTTCGATGACTACACCTACGCCCACTCCACCAATGTGTGTGTCTATGCGCTCACCCTTGGTGTGCGCCTCGGCCTCGACCGTCCGCGCCTGTCGCAGCTGGGCTTTTCGGCGCTTTTTCACGATATTGGCAAAGTCAAACTTCCCAAAGACCTGATCAAAAAGCCCGACGCCTTCGACGAAAACGACTGGATTCAGATGCAGCGGCATCCGCTTCTGGGTGCGAAGACCATCTTGCGGAACATGAAACTCGAAATGCACACCGCCCGCGGCGCACGCTCGGCCTTCGAGCATCACATCAACAACGACTTCACAGGCTACCCGACATTACATTACCAGCGACGCACACCGAACCTCTTTTCGAAAATCATTTCCATCGTCGATTCATTCGACGCCCTGACCTCCGGCCGTGTCTATCTGAAAAAGCCGATCCCCCCCGATGTGGTGATGAAAAAGATGCGGTATCAGATGACGGTCAAGTTCGACACATTTCTTTTGAAACTGTTCAATGACATCATCGGGATTTATCCTGCCGGTTCACTGGTCCTGTTGACCACCGACGAAATCGCGCTAGTGCTGACCAACAACGAGGCCGACAAAGCGCGACCGTATGTCAAGATCGTCGGCGACCGCTCAGGCATTCTGGAATCGCCGATCTGGACTGATCTAACGCTGGCCGAAAACGAGCACCGCAAGATTGTCCGCCTTTTGGACCCCGCACGCTACGGACTGGACACGAAAGACTTCGTACTGGCAGATTAGCGCCCAAAAGAAAAGGCGGGTTCAAAGACGAACCCGCCCTACAATAAATCAGCGGTCAGATCAGGTCCCCATCTCCCATGAGGCCAGATATTTCTTCTGCTCGGGCGTCAGTTTGTCTATCGCCGTCCCCATCGATTTGAGTTTGAGCGCCGCGATGGCGTCGTCGATTTTCTCCGGCACCACATAGACACTCGGCTTAAGCGAACGATGGTGTTTGACCATGTACTCAGCCGCCAACGCCTGATTGGCAAACGACATATCCATCACCATCGCCGGATGACCTTCGGCCGCCGAGAGGTTCACCAATCGACCGTCGGCGAGTACGAATACCCGCTTCTTGCCGACCATGAACTCCTCGACATTCGGGCGAACCATTTTGCGCTTCGACGCCGCCTTAGCCAAGCCCGGCAGATCGATCTCGGCATTGAAGTGGCCCGAGTTGCAGATGATCGCGCCGTCTTTCATCCGTTTCACATGTTCCGGTCGAATGACATTGAGGTTTCCGGTGACGGTAATGAACAGATCACCAATCGGTGCGGCCTTGGCCATCGGCATGACCATGAAGCCGTCCATGACTGCCTCAATTGCCTTCACTGAATCGACTTCGGTCACAATCACCGTCGCGCCGAGTCCTTTGGCCCGCACCGCGACGCCGCGACCGCACCAGCCGTAACCCGCGATCACGACGGTCGATCCCGCAATCAGCATATTGGTAGCACGCACGACACCGTCGAGGGTCGACTGACCGGTCCCATACCGATTGTCAAAAAGATGCTTGGTCTTCGAATCGTTCACCGCGATCACCGGGAATTTCAGCGCGCCGTCCTGTGCCATCGCGCGAAGCCGAATCACGCCGGTCGTTGTCTCTTCAGTACCGCCGACAACCGATTTGATCAGGTCACGGCGTTTCTTGTGAATTTCGCTGACTAAATCGGCGCCGTCATCCATCGTGATATGCGGCTTGAGATCAAGCGCCTGATTGATATGTTTGTAGTACGTCTTGTTGTCTTCGCCTTTGATCGCAAAGGTCGAAATGCCGTACTCCGCGACCAGAGCAGCAGCGTTGTCATCCTGGGTCGAAAGCGGATTGGACGCACACAGCGCCAGATTCGCGCCGCCGGCTTTGAGTGTCAGCATCAGGTTCGACGTTTCCGTCGTCACATGCAGACACGCCGCGATATTGACTCCCTTGAGTGGTTTCTCTTTGGCGAAGCGCTCGCGAATCAGCCGCAGGACCGGCATACTCCGCTCGGCCCACTCGATCTTCTTTCGTCCCTCGGATGCGAGTTTCAGATTCTTGACATCGTGTTTGACAGCCATGGGATCACGCATCCTTTGCCAGAAGTTTCGCTTTGTCCGTCCGCTCCCAGGTGAATTCCTTTTCGGTGCGGCCGAAGTGGCCGTAGGCGGCCGTCTTGCGGTAAATCGGACGAAGCAGGTTGAGTTCTTTGATAATTCCGCGCGGGGTTAGGTCGAAATGCTTGTGAATCAGTTCGACAATTCGCTTCTCGGAAACCTGCGCGGTGCGGTCGGTGAAGACCATCAGTGAAACCGGCTTTGCCACGCCGATGGCATACGCGATCTGAATCGTGCACTTGGTGGCCAGTCCCGACGCCACGACATTCTTCGCGAGGTACCGGGCCATGTAACAAGCCGAGCGGTCGACCTTCGTCGGATCTTTGCCCGAGAAAGCCCCGCCGCCGTGCGCCGCCATGCCGCCGTAGGTATCGACAATGATCTTACGCCCGGTCATGCCGGTATCGGATTGCGGACCGCCGACCACAAACTTGCCCGTCGGATTAACCAGGAATTTGGTTTTGCTGTCGATCATCTTTTTGGGGATAATCGGCCCGGCGACTTTGTCGATAATTTCGTCGCGCGATTTGCCCGTGATCTTCTTTCCGGTTTTGTCCAGAATATCTTCGGTGTGCTGCGACGAGATGACCACCGTGTCGACATACACCGGCTGACCGTCTTCGTACCTGAGCGTCACCTGCGTCTTGCCGTCGGGGCCGAGGTAGGG
>CAYVWS010000207.1:0-2253 GCA_964455535.1 uncultured Ignavibacteriales bacterium
ATTCGCTGGCGCGAATGGTGACTTGGCCGGGGTGACACGTTCTTCTATTCATGGCATGGTACTCGAAGACGTACACCACGCACACAACACCATAAATGGTGGTCCACCTAAGCAAGGATGGCGGGTTCGAGGACGGACCCGCCCTACAAGATGAAGACGGGCAGGCAGGATGCCTGCCGCGCACAAGAGACGTGGTGCACGGAGACGCACGCCACGCACAATTCAGACGGGCAGACGGGGGGCGTCTGCCGCGCACAAACGCCGCACAAAAAAAAGAGCGGCTCTTGCGAGCCGCTCTTGGTGAACCTCACGCTTTGTGAGATTACTTTTTCAGCCGACGGGTGATCGAGGCACCAGCCAGACCAAGTCCGAAGAGGAGCATGGTCGCCGGTTCCGGCACGCCGGGCGGCGGCGGGCCGCTTCTCTCGGCATCGTGCGAGAACGGAGCGAACTTGTCGACCGTTCCGTCAGAGTTCAACGTGTAGGCATCGAAGTGCACGCCGCAATCGCCGTTCACGTTGATCGTGAACTTGCGGAATTCACCACGCGTGCCGCCCGCACCCGGCAGGTAGCCGTCGGTCGGGTCCCACGTGCTCGGCGGCTGGACATCGCCGATCTTTCCAGCGTTGCCATAGTTACCGGCGTTGAACTCGGTAAACCAGGCGGGATAAATCCCGTGCGTCGGCAGATCGTCATTGCCACCGTCGAAGGTAGCCGGATCGTTTTCCAGCGGCGGGTAGCCGTAGGTAAAGCTTGAGTAGTTGGTGCCGTTGACATCAACCGAACAGCCGTCCGGTGCGCCATCAAGCGCCATACTCACCTTGACCCCGCTGATCCCGTTCTTCGCGATCACATACAGATCGAACGAAGAAGCGCTGGTCACCCATGTCTGGGTTGTGGCGTCGTAGGTTCCGCCGGCGACGTACAGCTGGATATTCGGTACGGCGAATACCGAGGGAACCAGCATAAGCATCGCTGCGACAACCGCGCCTAAGACAATTTTCTTCATCCGCGGTCCTCCATATTTAATGGTTCTTTCTGTCATAGTTATAGTTATTCAGACGTCATTAAGCAACTGTCGTGCCGACCCCGTCGAACGCGGACGCCCCATCTTGCCGCCATAACACATTGTCTTGCAATATGATGCTAAGTTGTCAACAAGTCGGCCGGGGGTCGAAGCTTTGCACAGGTCAAAACCGTGAAATCGTGTGCACAATTTGAACCTCGATCATCTTGGCCTTCGTTGTCGTATCGTTTAGCGGTCAATCCCCCCACTCGGCGGTAGCCCTGATTTTCGCTGACACTCCCTGACACTCACCTCGCGTATGATTGAGAGCAGAAAGGAGAAAGTGATGTATTTATGTCAACCTCTATAGTAGATTCACCCGTTATGGCAGACAAGAAAATCGAAATCAAGAAAGGCAAGCCGGAGATGGCCAGTTCAACCACTACTTTGGCGCCTCGCACTACCGCTACCGGTCTGGCTCCCGATCGCCGCAAGGCGCTCGACGCGGCTTTGACTCAAATTGAACGAACATTCGGCAAGGGCTCGATCATGCGCTTGGGCGACGGCACGGTCGCCGAAGTCGAAGTGATCCCGACCGGCTCACTTGGTTTGGATCATGCTCTGGGAGTCTGGGGCATTCCGCGAGGGAGAATTGTAGAAATCTTTGGACCGGAATCTTCGGGCAAGACCACTCTCACCTTGCACATCATTGCCGAGGCACAGCGCTTGGGCGGTGTGGCGGCATTTATCGATGCTGAGCATGCGCTTGACTCCAACTATGCGCAGTCACTGGGAATCGATCTGCAGAATCTGATAATCTCGCAGCCCGACAATGGCGAGCAGGCGCTGGATATTACCGAGACACTGGTGCGAAGCGGAGCGGTTGACATTATCGTGATCGATTCAGTCGCGGCGCTGACGCCCAAATCGGAAATCGAAGGCGAGATGGGCGATTCGCATATGGGATTGCAGGCCCGTTTGATGTCGCAGGCGCTGCGCAAATTGACGGCGATCACCGCCAAGTCGCACACCGCGATCATTTTTATTAATCAGATCCGCATGAAGATCGGTGTCATGTTCGGCAATCCCGAAACGACCACCGGCGGCAATGCGCTGAAATTTTATTCGTCGGTGCGAGTCGATATCCGCAAGATCGCCACGATCAAAGACAACACTGATGTCATCGGCTCGCGTACACGCGTGCGCGTGGTGAAAAACAAAGTCGCGCCGCCGTTCCGTGAGGCCGA
>CAYVWS010000207.1:2353-4096 GCA_964455535.1 uncultured Ignavibacteriales bacterium
GCCACGCGCAAACTCCTTGATGACATCACCGAGGATGAAGCGTTTGTCACGATCGGCGACAGCCCCAATCACATCTGCTGGCTGACCGGGCACATCCTGACGACCAGCGGCCTGCGCCTGCAGGCGATGGGTGAGAAAGCGGATATTCCGCATGACTGGATGCTGAAATTCAAACGCGGCGCGGACCGTCCGGGCGATCGTGCCTCATTCCCCCCGTTTGTCGAAGTTCGTGCGGCGCTCTATGGCATCTATGCCAAGGCCGACAAAGCGGCAGCAGGTATCACCGACGAGTCTCTCGACAGCGAAATCGCGATGCTGCCTACTTGGAAAGACCGTACTTTTCATTATATTACTTTTTTCCTGACGCATGATTTCTATCATGCCGGACAGGTGGCGCTGATCCGACGTCACCTCGGTCGAAAAGGGACGTTCGGATGATCCACGGAGGAAACCGCAGGGATGTGGCGTCGATTTGCATCAGTGATTGTCACCGCCGCGCTCGTGTGTCTTTCCTCCTCGGTTGAGTCGAAAGAAATCGATTCGCTGACCACGCCCGTTCTGCTGCCGGCTTTCAAACAGCCGGCAGTTTTTTGTTCACTCAAAAATCACGGCGACACCATCGCGGCCTATTATCACGGCATTGTAGCCGGTGAACGGTACGCCGCGTTGATCGATCCCGCCAAATGCGCATCGTCGCCGCAATATCCTTTTGAGATTACGACTGTCTGGATATCGCTCATTACCTTCATCGGCGCCAATTGGCCGGTCAATGTGGATATCGAAATCTGGAGTGTGAAAGGCGGTAATCCGTGTCTGGGTCCTGGCGGATTATTGTACTCGCAAAATCGCACACTCGATCAGGCGACCTACTCGCTGCCGAATGTCGGCAAGTTTACGCTGGCGCAATCGGTCTGTGTGAATGGTCCGGTCTTTGTGGCGCTGCGCTATACCGGCCAGACAGCCGCGCCGTATCCCTCGGTCATGTTCGACAACCGCATGCCCGCTGATTCATGTTCGCACTGGGGATACGGTCCGACCACCGATTGGGACAACTGGTGGCATTTCTGGAGCGGCGCCATTCCGGGAAATATCATTTGGTGGGTTGACGGCAGCACCAACTCCGGAAACTGCACAGTGACGCCGTGCTGCAGCGGACTGGCGGGAAATATCGATTGCGATCCGGAACATCATGTCGATATTTCCGACTTAGCCCGCTTAATCGACTATCTGTATATCTCGTTTCAACCGTTGTGCTGTACGAAAGAAGCCAACACCGACGGTGATTCGGGAGTTGATATCAGTGATTTGTCGCGGCTGATTGATTATTTGTATATCTCGTTTGCCCCCGTTGATCCCTGCCAGTAGGTTGAAGTAGGTCGGGTTGCGCAGTCCCGCCAAAGCGGGACAAGCTACCCGACAAATCCTCAGATGCATAGTAGGTCGGGTTGACAAGCGCCCGCAGTGGGGCGCAGTTTGCCCGACAAGAATTTCGGGTCAATGAAGATGTCGGGTAGTCGGCGTCACGCAAGCGTGACTTGCCAACCCGACCTACTTCTGTCAGCGAAGATGGCGGGTTCGAGGACGGACCCACCCTACATTTCCAGCCACACTTCGAGCAAATAGTAATTCATTCGCGTTTCATGGTTGAAGGCGCTTGGCGCAACTGAATTGCTTTTTGGTGCTTGAAGGAACTCGAATGAGTCGTGCTCGTGATGATCGGGCTTGAGGGTATGCAGGCGATTG
>CAYVWS010000208.1:0-4056 GCA_964455535.1 uncultured Ignavibacteriales bacterium
ATCTACGCCGGCAAAAAAGTGCTGGTGCGCGGTTGCGGATCACAGCCCATCCCGCCGTGGGCGTACATGGCCATCGCCGCCCGTCTGACTGGAATCGCCGACTCAATACGCTACGGCAACGAGCACGACCATGTTGTTATCTGGCGCGCAAAAAAGACTTGAATCGGCGTCGGCGATGATGTACGATGGAGTCGATGTATGAGTGTTTTGGAAAGCAAGGAAGTTTCTGACATGCCGAAAATTCGGTTTTTGCCTGCGGATATAGAAGTCGAAGTCGAAGAAGGCACCGCCATTCTCGATGCGGCGCTTGATAACAATATTCAGATTGATCACAATTGCGGCGGCAACTGCGCCTGCTCGACCTGTCATATCATCATCGAAAACGGTTTCGATTCACTTGCGGAAAAGTCCGAGGACGAAATCGACATGCTCGACGAAGCCGAAGGCCTCACCGACACCTCGCGCCTCGCCTGCCAGGCCAAAGTCACCCGCGATCTCGTGGTCCGCATTCCCGACCGTGAATCGACCTGGGACGACGACACATTTTGATTCCCCCGCATTTTGAATGGACTCAAGCGCTCTACATTATGGGCAAATGGGTCAAAATAACCACTTGACAAGTTCTTGGGGGGGGAATTACTTACGCTTGGTTGTTGGCATTTCGTTGATTCGAACTCCATAACCCGATGGGCCGAAGTATGGGTGGGTCAGTCGGTTCGAAAAGCGGCGGTTGGTTTCTCAAACTGGTGGTTGCAGGGGCTGTTATCTTGGTCTGCGTGGCAGGGGGAATCTATCTCGGAGATGCGGTGGTCAGAAAATCCGCTCCGACGCAAGGCCCATCAGAGCTCATGCCCGCGATTGGACTCGGTGATCTGTTTCCACTCCTGAGTTTTGTAGAGCTGGATGGAAAACGGGGCACGTTCGACTCGTTGCTCATGGGGCGCCCGACGGAACTTCTTTTTCTATCCGGAGGCTGCAGCCGCTGTGAGGACCTTATCGACGTGTGGAACAGGGAGATACAACCTATTCTCAAACCGGACGTGCAGGTGATTATCTGCCTAAGAGATTCGACGATCCCCCCTAATCTGATTCGCCTGATCGGCAATCGCAAGATCATCATTCCCGACACGCAATCGTATCAAATCGTTGGACTGAAACTGACGCCTACAGTAATCGGACTGGATGAATATGGATTGGTGACCTATATCCAGCCCGGATACACGGAGTATTTTGGACGTGAATTTTATGAACGCTTTGCCATGACGGCAAAGTGAAAACGTCTTATACTAAGAGGAGGTCTCTATGATCAAGGCGGTGCTGAAATGGACTGCACTGGTGGCGTTTAGCCTGACGCTCGGAGTGGTGTATAGCGCTCTCCTTGCAGAATCGGTCAGCGCCAATGATCCCGTGTGCACCTGTGCTTATGAGGGGTGTGGAGTTGAATGGCGCTACGATCCAGAATGCGCGCCAAACTGTGCCGTCTATGGATTATGTTCCGGCACAAGATACCCCCACGAAACGTCGCCCTGCAATACATTTTGTAGCAGTGCGGATTGGTTTATGGGTTGCATGTCGGAGCCTTGTTAGCATGAGGTGCGAGGGGCCATCGTCGCCCACAGCGGCGAGGGCCCTTCCGACGCTACGATTACAGATTTTTAGTGAACTTCCGGAGGAATCCAATCGTCAAGTGTCCTCGCACCATCGCACGGATCCGGCTGAGAGCGTTCGGTATCGCCCTTGTAGCGTGTTTAATCTTTACCTCGGGTGACGATTTGCTCGGTCAACCGCTCGGGCTACAATGGCGACAACTAACTTCGCACTCAGAGGGGAACATAGAGTCCGCTGTAAGCAACATGGGTTCATTCGGATTTGATTCGGTGTCGGATGTGTGGACCGGGGCTCTAATTCATGGACTGCAATACCCGAGAGCGTCATCGAGTTGTTTTGGAGGTCTTGATTTGGTCATTGGGGGCGTCGTTGGATCAGATACACTAGTCACCTATTCGGCATTTCTTCCGAACCCTCCCCCATTCAATCAACTACGCCATCTTTCAATTGATGCAAACACCTCCTATTACTCCGAGGCTGCTTTTTCGATGCATGACATTATCTGCGGCTACAATGACAGTATCAGCGACCCAGCACTTCTGGGAACTAAAGACCATCGACCGTTATTCGTGCGAGTAACTCAGAAGTCGATGGCTTGGAGCGCAGAGAACATAGATGACTTCATTTTAGTGAACTGTGTGGTGGAGTCAATGGGTGGAAAACGCATACGGAATGCATATATCGGAGTATTGGTCGCGCCTGAAGTTCGGCCCTACTTCGCACCAGCTTCTCAGGTTAAACTGGTTATGGGACACAGAACCTGGTTGTCCCCGGAGATCGCCGCCTGCGAGACTGATTCCGAAACGGTGTATTACTGGATGGACGGCGATGGCGACCCATCGGCAGACGAATGGACACGAGAATCCTCTACTTCAGCAGTCGGCATCTCTATTCTCGGCTCGCCGCTGGATGACCCTGCGGTTTCCTACAACTGGACGACATTACTCAAGATAGGCGACGCACGCTGGTGGACGCCCCTGAAGCAGTCTGATAGAGGGAAACTCGACATGTCAGAAATTGGATTCACCTTCGGCGGCGACCGAAATCTTTATTTCTTCATGAGTAATGGGTATTCGCCATTCGACCAATTGGAAATGGCTGTTGATCACTCCTTGGGCGGCTGGATGCCGCCCGCCGTCGACGCGACGGACTTGGCTGCGGGGGGGAGACAAAACCTCATGGTTGTTGGCGTTGGTCCTTTCGATCTTGGTCCCGGGCAGAAAGTGAATTTCACGTATGCCATCGTGGGCGGCGAGAATGTCCATGTCAATCCGACGGACTATGCGAATTACTGGGATCCGTATCATCCGGAGGTTTACTATAGCAAACTCGATTTCAGCGAACTGATGACCAACGCCCGCTGGGCGAAATGGGTCTATGACAATCCCGGGGTCGACACCGACGGCGATGGGAATTTCGGCAAGTTCCGCGTGTGTGATGGTGATACGAATTGGTACGAAGGCGACGGTGTCCCTGATTTCCGAGCGGATATCCCGCCGCCATCACCGAAACTCAAGGTGATTCCATCTCTGGGTAAGTTGGTTGTCAGGTGGAACGGGTATTATTCGGAGAATGCGATTGATCCCTTTACCAAATTGAAAGACTTCGAAGGGTACCGGGTCTATATGGCCTTAGATGACCGTGAATCAAGTTACTCGACTTTGATCTCCTGGGACTTCTCGAACTACAACCGATATTACTTGAGAGAGAAGCCGAATCACACGTTTGTGTGGGAAACCAAAGACCTGCCGTTTACGATAGATTCACTCCAGGTACTCTATGGCGATGATTTCTATCCGCTGCGATACACAAGAGACAATCCACTTCATGTCGGGGATACACAGTACTCCTTTGCCTCGGTAGACTACAACTTATCAGGGTTCCTGCCTAACGGCGTTCACAAAGTCTATCCCGAGGCGATCAATCCCGGCACCGATTCGACGCTTTGGACTGAAGATCAATTAACCACCGAGCATGGCTCACCTTTGCCGAAGTACTACGAGTACGAATACACAATCGACAATGTCCTGCCGACGGTCGCCAACTATGTCTCAGTAACTTCGTTCGATTTCGGCTTCGCCAAAGGAAACATCCCGGCCAAAGAGTCAAGCAAACGAGAAAACCAAACAATAGCGTATGCGCAGACCTCGGCTGACTCGGTCGTATCACAAGACCTGAATGTCTATGTCTACCCGAATCCATATATCTGGCAGAAAGACTATCATTCGCTCGGGTACGAGAACCGCGACAACACGCAGATACCTGACCGTTCGCACCGGATCAACTTCGGGAATCTGCCTGCCCGATGCAAAATATCGATTTACTCGCTCGATGGCGACCTGATCAGATCGTGGGAGCACGATTACAATCCAAGTGATCCGCAGGCGATGCACGATGCCTGGGATTTGATCACCCGCAACACGATGCTGCCGGTGGCGGGGTTGTACT
>CAYVWS010000209.1:0-1928 GCA_964455535.1 uncultured Ignavibacteriales bacterium
GGACGAATTGCATCGCGATGAAGTTCGGTTCGACGCCTACCTGGCGTCGGTTATTGAGACCTTTAGGCAGGAGAATAGTGCGCGAGTAGCGCAAATGGAGTTTGTCTTCGCGCCCTCGGCTCGGTCCCAGGCCGAGGATTTCTTTGTGGCCATCGACCCCGTGCTGTTCCGTCAGGTTATCACCAATATTCTTTCGAACGCAGTCGATGCCTGCAACGAAAGCGGCCAGGTGACCGTGCATTGTGCCCGTCTGCCGCGCCAGCGAGCAACCCGGCAGTACGGCGACAAGATATTGTTGGGTCTTGACGAGACGTTGATCGAAACGATGATCGTGGATACCGGCAAAGGTATCGACCAGCAGTCGATTGGGAAGGTATTCGCGCCGTTCTATACAACCAAAAACGGGGGCACCGGACTCGGGTTGGCGATGACGCGCAAGATTGTCACCGCTCACGGCGGCGAGATATTGGCGTCGAACAATCCAGACCGAGGGGCGAGATTTACTATTCTGTTGCCGGTGCGAATTGAGACGACAACGGGCGCAGCGACGCGCAGAGAATACAGAACAGGGAGAGTTATCGATGAAGTATAGAGTGCTGATCGTAGAAGATGATCCGCTGGTCAACGAACTGTTGACCGAGACGGTCACCCGCGCCGGGTACGAGTGTGTGTCAACCACGTCCGGCGAGGACGGCGTCGCGCACTTCCAGGGCAGTCCCTGCGAAATCGTGCTGACCGATCTGAAGATGGCGGAGATGGACGGAATCAGCGTGCTCGAACAGATCAAGAAAGCCGCCCCCGACACGATGGTTGTGATTATGACTGCCTACGGTACAGTCGAGACGGCGGTCAAGGCGATGCGTCGCGGCGCGTATGATTTCATGCTCAAGCCGGTCACGCCCGACTCAATCGAAAATATGCTGGGGCGAATTTCCGAGATTCTCGCTCTGCGTCAGGAGAACAAACAGCTCAAGCGCGAATTGTCCGACCGTTTCCAGAATATTATCGGGAAGTCGCAGCAGATGCGGGCGGTGTTTGACGAAATCTCGATGATGGCCGACGCGCGATCGAGCGTGTTGATTCTGGGACCATCGGGAACCGGTAAAGAGATGGTGGCGCGGGCGATTCATGAGACCTCGGCGCGTCGCAACTGCCCGTTTATCAAAGTCAATTGCGCGGCGATAAATGAAAATCTCTTCGAGTCAGAATTGTTCGGGCACGAGAAAGGCGCGTTTACGCACGCGTTGAAGACCACCCGTGGCCGCTTTGAGCTGGCCGACAGTGGCACACTGCTGCTGGATGAAATCTCCGAAATGCCGCTGCATCTGCAATCCAAGCTTTTGCGAGTATTGCAGGAGCGCGAGTTTGAGAGAGTCGGATCGGGGCAGACGATCAAAGTCGATGTCCGGATAATTGCGACCTCGAATCGCGATCTAGAGAAATACATCGCCGAAGGACGATTCCGCGAAGACCTCTTCTTCCGCTTGAACGTCATTCCGATCAATCTGCCGCCGCTTGCTGAGCGGACTGAGGATATCCCATTGCTCGTAGAACACTTCATCGACAAGGCCAATCGCGAAAGCAAACGGCAGGTGAAGGGGATTGAAGCGGCCGCCATGCGACTGTTCATGAAATATCCGTGGCCGGGAAATATCCGCGAACTGGAAAATCTTGTCGAGCGACTGGTTGTCCAGTCCAAGACCGATATGATCGTGGAAGAAGACGTTCCGGCGAAGATCAAATTTGCCGAGTTGGGATCAGTCGAGGTCATCGCCGACTCACCGATCACTTTGCATGAAGCCGAAAAGAAGCTGATTTTCAAGGCGATCACGCGCAACGGCGGCAACAAGACCAAAGCGGCTGCGGAGCTTGATATTACGCCTCGCACTATCCGCAACAAACTGGCTGAATACGGTCTGAAAGAATAG
>CAYVWS010000209.1:2028-4044 GCA_964455535.1 uncultured Ignavibacteriales bacterium
CGCGCCGATTTTTCGCTAATTCTTTTCTGTGTGGGGGGTTAAGGATTCGGGCTGTTTGCCGATACAACAGACGACGGTTCAACCTATAGGATGTGGGCCATACTGTCCCGCCGCCGTCGTATAAACTATTATGGATCTGGCAACAATTCTCGGACTTGTGCTCGCCTTCGGGGCGGTCGTCTATTCGTACCTCTCTGAGGGAGGACAGCTCGACTCGCTCTTTTTGACGGCTCCCATAATTATCGTGATCGGCGGTACTCTCGGTGCGACGATAACCACAACGTCATTCCGGACTGTTCTCCAGATTCCCAACTATCTTCGCCTGGCGTTCTTCGGGCACGACCGCTCGCTTAAGGACGGCATCGACAGTATTATCCGGCTGGCCGAAAAAGCGCGGCGCGAAGGCATTCTCGGGCTGGAGCAGGATCTGAAGAAAATCCATGATCCGTTTTATCGCAAAGCGGTTCAATTGCTGATCGACGGCACCGAAGTCACTACCCTCAATGAAATACTGAGCAACGAGATCGCCTACGCCGAGGAGCGTCACAAACGGGGGATCGTCTTCTTCCAGAAAGCCGGCGGCTTTGCGCCGACGCTCGGAATTCTTGGTACGGTGCTCGGGCTTGTGCATACGCTTGGCAACGCGACCGATGCCAACAAGATGGCCGGCTCGATCGCCGGAGCGTTTATTGCCACGCTCTGGGGAGTGGGGCTGGCCAATTTGTTTTTCCTGCCGATGTCGGACAAACTGCGACTGCGGCATGAAGAAGAGATGGCCTATCTTGAGCTGATCACTGAAGGCGTGGTTGCTATCCAGTCCGGAGAAAATCCGCGAAATATCCGCACTCGCTTGGTGTCGTTCCTCGCTCCGCAGCATCGCGGAGGGGAAGCGTAAGATGCCGCGCCGCCGCCAGAAGATCGACGACCACGAAAATCTCGAACGCTGGTTGCTCACCTATTCCGATCTGATCACCCTCCTGCTTGCTTTTTTTGTCGTGATGTACTCGATGTCGCAGGTCGACAACAAGCGATTCGGCCAGATGGTGGAAGCGCTCAACGGCGTGCTCAAGGGCGGCAAAGTTGTCACCGAAACGCATGACCCGGAAAAGATCAAGACCGGCCACGGCGTTCTGAAAATCGGCGACCTGAATTTAGTGCAGCAACAGGTGGAAGAGCGATTCAAGAATATCAACCGCCAGGGTGAGATAAAGTCCGAATTGACCGAGCGCGGCCTGGTGATTCATATCATGGAGTCGGCCTTGTTCAAACAGGGCTCGGCCAAGCTCGAATCGAGCGCTATCGAAGTGTTGGATATTGTTGCCGACCAGATTCGGCCGCTGCCCAATCATGTGAGAATCGAAGGGCACACCGACGACCGTCCGATCAGCAACAAAGTGTATCCGTCCAATTGGGAATTGTCCTCGGCCCGTGCCACAGAAGTCGTCCGGTACTTTACCAGCAATCACGAAGTTTCGCCCGATCGCATCTCGGCGCTCGGCTACGGCGAGTACCGCCCGGTTCGCCCCAATAATTCAGCCGAAAACCGCGCGACCAACCGTCGCGTCGACATCGTCGTGTTGACGATGGAAATGACCCAGAAAGAACCGTCGTCGGCTAATTACTTCGCCTCCGACAGCACGACAACTTTTCCCTCGGTCGCGGAAAACCCTTCCGATACCGCCAGTGCATCGACTGTCGCACCGTGAGAGGTAGACAGATCTAACCGCATATCACACAATAGCATTGCCGGCATCTTGTCGGCTTGGCACACCCGTTGCGATACACTCGTGCGAGAAAGTGTAAGTGCACGTATGCCCGTAGATAACAAACTGACGCAGTACATCTTCAACAAGATGGGTGTGCCGAATTTCCAGAAGTATCTGGATCTGTCGGCCTACCGGCATAAGCTGATCTCAGGCAACGTGGCCAATGCGTCGACTCCCGGCTACAAGGCCAAGGATATTGAATTCCAGAAGGAATTCGACAAGGCGACCGGCAAGACCAATCACCTTGAAG
>CAYVWS010000210.1:0-4004 GCA_964455535.1 uncultured Ignavibacteriales bacterium
AAGATGCTGCCGGCCAAGGTGCTCTTTTTGGAAGGCGAGCAATTCGGTCTGCTGATCATGTCGGCAGGAGGATTGATCTGGCTGCTCGTGCCATTTTTGGATCGACGCTCCGGCCGCAACGAACGCTCTCCCCTCTGGATGGGGTTTGGATGGCTGGTGGTCGCATTTATCCTCGTCATGACGATCTGGGGGTACTTGGCCAAATGAAAAGCTGCTTCAGACTATTGGCAATTGTGGCGAGTGCGTTACTCGTGTCGTCGTTTGTTCGGGCTCAGGGAGTCAAGACGAGCCAGTGCCTGACTTGTCACACGGAGATGGAAGACGATCAAGGCCCGGCGCATGAGTTTGCACTCGACGTTCACGGTCAGCGCGGGCTCGGTTGTCAGAATTGCCACGGCGGCGATCCGGCGCTCGACGACATGGACGCAGTTCGCACATCCAAAGACTGGCGGGGCGTTCCCAAGCGCTCGGATATTCCGAACTTCTGTGCCCGGTGCCACTCCGACGCGGCGTTCATGCACGAGCACAACCCCAAACTGCCGATCGATCAACTCGACAAATACAAAACTTCGGTGCATGGTCAGCGATTGTTTCAGAAAAATGACCAGAAGGTAGCGACCTGCGTCTCGTGTCATACGGCTCATAGCATAGGCGACGCGGCGATGCCGCACTCCAGCACCAACCCCGCCAATATTCCGTCGACCTGCGGCAAGTGTCACAGCGATGCAAGCTACATGGCAGAATACGGTATCCCGACCGATCAGGAATCTCTCTTCCGGACATCCGTACATGGCAACGCGGTGTTCGTGAAGAAAGACCTTAGCGCGCCGGTTTGTAATGACTGCCACGGCAACCACGGCGCTGCGCCGCCCGGGACCAAATCGCTCTCGGCGGTCTGCGGGAGTTGTCACGCAATCGAAGCGGGCCTCTATTCGGCATCACCTCACAATGCCGCATTCGAAGCTCAGGGCCTGCCGATGTGCGAGACCTGCCATTCCAATCATGGGATTGTGAAACCCACGCATGAAATGATCGGACTGAGCGACGGTCAAATCTGCGCCTCGTGCCATAGCGCCGACGACGGCACCAAAGCTCCTGCCAATGTGACGGCCATGAGCGGCGCCTTTGCGGCACTGATCCAAGTCGCCGACTCAGCCCGCCTGTTGGTCACCGATGCCTCAACCAAAGGCATGATGACGACCGACGAAGAGTTTGCGCTCAAGGAAGTCGACCAGACCTTGATTCATATGCGCTCCCTGGTGCACAACTTCACGTCCGATTCGCTGGTATCGCAGTCCAATGAAGGCATCGAAAAATCCCGGAAGGTCAAGACCGATGCCGCGGCGCTGATCGACGAATACTACTTCCGCCGCTGGGGACTGGGGATTGCGTCGGGCCTGATTACTCTACTGGCGCTGGCGTTGTATTTGAAAATCAGATCTATCGAGAAATAGACACCGTCGAATCTTGCCTGTATCCAAACCCGCTGGCTTTGATCGGCTCGGGTTTCAACTTGTTTCGCGCCTCCGACGGTGTTATTGGTAGGATGTGTCACGAATCTTCGGGATAGCGGGAGAGGGATGGTCGCAGGAGCGCGTTGATGGCGCCCTGGCGCGTCTGATTCCGCCGCTTCATCACTCGAATAATTTCGACATCGAACAGTTGAGCCAGCCGCACTGCGGTTTGGGGCGCACATTTTTCAGATCATACAATTTTTCATCACACCTGTATCAGACTCCCGATCAGACGGTTACCTGTGCATTCAATGGCTATCTCTTCGAGCCGCAAAAATTAGCCGATCAACTTGACCGAATTCACCGGCTCGATACGAAATCTGCCGATCCCGCATTCCTTTTCGCACATTTGTATCCTACCCGTCACGACAACTGGCTCAAAGATGTGAACGGAAGTTATGCCTTTGCGTTGTGGGATCGATTGACGGCCACCTTGAGCATCGGCGCCGACCGTTTCGGCATGATCCCGCTGTACTACCGAATGCTTCCCGAGGGATTTGCCTTTGCCTCAGAGATCAAAGCGCTGCTTAGTCTGAGTTCTGATCCGGGCACAAATCTCCTGGCCCTTTCAGAGCTATTCACGCTCGGATCGCCTGTCGGCGACCATACGCTTTTCAATTCGATCTTCCGCCTCCCCCCTGCCACGGTTATGACATTCAAACATTGGCGGCGCGAAAGCCGGAGATACTGGACTTTTGCGGACATTCCGACCGGGCCGACACCGTCGGTTGATGAGTTTGTCGAAGAGTCCTGTCGCCTGTTCAGTCGTTCGGTTTCGAAGCTCGCCGATCAGATCAGCAATCCGATCTGTTTTCTGAGCGCCGGTTACGATTCCCGTCGCATTCTTATCGAACTGGCGAAACACTCTAAACCGGTGGTCGCATATACTGCTCCGACCGTCACCCAGCCGGAATTGCCGATCACCACCGATGTCCCGGTCGCCGCCGCGCTATGCGAGGCACTGGGGGTCACGCATGTGGCGTCGATGCTGCCTGACTCGAACAGCTACGGCCGACTCCACCGCATTGCACAAACGCTTCTTGACTACGAAACCGACTCTCATCCGTGGATTTTGCCTCTGCTGGCTGATCTACCGGTCGCTTCCGGAGTCAACTTTGATGGTTTAGGCGGCGACGTTTTGTTCGAATTCAACTGGACCTACCCTCACTTAGTTTCGCTCATCGGCAACCCGGCGGCGTTGGCCGGCGCGGTTGAAGAGCGGTATCCTGATATCTGGCCTCATTGTTTTCGTATTCCGGCGCCGACTCCGCCGCTTGCGGATCGGTACCGCGACATATTCGCATCGCTGCCAGATTTCGCCGACCGGATTACCGCGTTTTTCTTTTCGAATTGGGCCCGTCGCAAAACGGCTCTGTTTGCCTACGGCCTGCTCTCGCACAAGATCGATACGGTCTGCCCGTTTTTGGACTATGACTTAGTAGACTTTGTCTTTCGGCTCCCGCCGCTGGTGCGACGAGAGAGCCGGGTTTCACACTGTATGCTTGAGCAGGTGCGACCCGATCTCGTGCACAAAATTCCCACATCGCACGATCCGGATTTGCTGTCTGTGACCGACAGCCGCTGGAGCGCGTTTCGGACGCCGATCCCACAGGACTACTGGCGACAAATGCAGGCCTCGATCCATCGCGAGGCGGCCAAAGACATTTGTCGATCGCCGGAATTGTTCAGTCAGTTGTCGACAAACGCGAGACTTTCGGCCTTGGCTAATCTGATGCCAGTGCCGTCGGGTATGACGCCTAATAAGATCACCAAAAGTTCCTGGCGATTGCCGCTTCTTGGCCTGTACGCGCGACAGAATAGGGCGAGCGGCAGTGATCGAGTCGCATCTGCCAATCTCGCCGCGGCCCGGAACTACATTTTCAGGGCTTAGCGCCGCAGTCGCAAGATTCTACTTTATTTGCAGACAGTAGACCGAACCGTCGGTACTGGTGAAAATCAGTCGATCTCCGGCAATAGCGGGTGTGGAGAAGACCGCGCCGATCTCATGTTCGACGTCGATGAACGCTTCGTCGGATTTCACAATCTCGAAGATGTCGTCGCGAAATGAGTCGTCTTCCTTGAAGTATTTTAGGTGATTCTTCTTGTACCCCTCGGTGGCAAAAGCCCATAGCTCGACGCCGCTTTGCAGGTCGACCGCGTAGAGCTTGCCAAGAAGTGTGCCGACATATCCCACCCCGTCTGAGATCGCCAGTCCGCCGAAAATATTGAAGTGGAGATTGAGTCGCCACAGTTCGCGGCCCGAGGCGATGTCGGATGCGATCAGCAGCCGGTCGTCCGATGTCCCGGTGTAGAGAATCGAGTCGACAAAAGTGTTAGGCAGCGCCCAGCCGCGGGTGAATCGTTTGTTCCAGTGGCAGTACCCTTTTTCTGCATCGAGGGCGTAGAGATTGTAGTCCCGGGCTCCGACGATTACAAGTCCGATGGCTACTACCGGCGAGCCGGAGAATTCACCTTTGGGAAACCACTGCT
>CAYVWS010000211.1:0-3982 GCA_964455535.1 uncultured Ignavibacteriales bacterium
TGTTGGCCGAAAGCATACACGGCGGAGGTGTGAAGCTGATATACAGGAAGTCGATAAGCGCCGAAAGGTCGGAGATATCGACTCCAAGACCCGGGTCGCCATCGACGTTTCCGGTGCGACCGTCGTTGGAAAGGTCGGTGCAGCAGTTGCCCGGCGCGCATCCGCGGACGTGGCCGAAGTACCACTTCTTGGCCTTATCCAGACCGGTCTTGAGTACGGTTGTGTCGCCGTCTTTGACGGACACAATCGCGGTGTAGACAGTCAGCGTATCCAGCGACGGCACATTGTGCTTGTAGGTCATCACCATGTGCAGGTCTTTGCCCTGGAACGGCGCTGCCGACAGGCCGGATAGTGCACTCATCTGATTCCAGAAGTACGAGCCCTCCTGAGTGTTGGACAGCGAATCATACTTGAACAGCGTGTCATTCAACATGGTGTAGGCACCATAGAAGTTGACATCGTTGGAGCACGGATTGCCGGCGTATTCGGTGGGCGTGTACATTCCGAGAAACGCGATTGATCCGAAGCGGTTGTAGTACTTCTGGCAACGCGTTGTCGAAGTATCCAGACCCTGCTGATAGACAACTTTCTTGCCCGACAGCACACGGCCGTCGTTGTTGCTGCCGGTGTAGGTCGGAATATCCCAGTCGATGGCTTCGCCAACGGTAACGTTGGCCTTTGCGCCGCCGATGCCGAAGAAGACCGATTTCTGAACAACGAAGTTACAGGTATCGACTCCGGTCGGAGCGTAGTAGGTCCGGCGCACACCGACGGTGGTGTCCTTGTTAACGAAGGTTCCGGTATAGAAACCGTCGTATCCGGGGCCGACAACGGTCGCGGCGCCAGCGCCGATCGAAGCGGGCTTGAAGGCCTGTTCGGTGACGAAGTCACCCTGGAACAGCGCGTTGCTGTAGATGTAGGTTGATCCGGTCTTACGAATGACGATCGGGCCGCCATCATAGGCGTAGGTAGTCGCGGTGGAGACGCAGTCGCCGCCCAACGCCACATAATCCATGTTCAGCGTTCCGGCTCCCAAACGACCAACGTCGCCGTTGTTCGATACGATCAAACGCGTGCAACCGGTGGTCACGGTATCCCACTTGAGACCGACAAGGGTGTCAGCCACGAGGAAATTCGTGATCTTGACGCTCAACGAATCACGCGGAGCGGCCACATTGGACTTCAGATAGACTTCGCCAGTCAACGCCACGATCGTGCCGGGCGTATTTATGGCGCCGCCTTTGTTGACGATAACACCGAATGTCTGCGTGTTACCGATACCGGCGCTGACACTCAATGACGATGTCGTCACGCCGAGCCAATCGGTTCCGGGAAGCGTGGTCTTGGCCATACCGATGGTGGTCACATTGAGGGTCGCGTTACCATCGTTACGGACAGTCACGATAGTGGTGTCCGGCTTGCCGTGCTTGGTCCAGTCTTTCTGGGCATACCCAAGAGTCTTGGGGCTGAAATCGATCTGCGCGGCAGTTACCGGAGAAACGCAGGCAAGGCGCATCCACTTCAGCGGATTGAGGACCCAGTTACCCTGCGGAGTATTTCCGGAATTTTCGATTCCCTTATTTCCCGGCCAGTGGTCTTCGACATAGAACAAGTGGGTGTACCAGTTGCCCGTATAGGGACCGGGACCCGGATTGACACCGGTATCCGGCCAGGTGAGTGTGACAGGGACCGCGTTAGTATCGAACGAAGTGACGTCCATGCCGTAGCGGCTCATGGTCGGCTTGACATCGTTCATGCAGACGCCGCCAAATCCGGCCGAGTCGCAGCCCGGGGTCGGCGAATTGGTCAGGTTGCGATACTTATCCCACAACAGACCGGTCAGATCGGACGAGACCGACATATAGATTTCGCCGTTGGCCTTAAAGCGAGCATCGAGCAGATTGCCACCGCCACTGATACAGTCGTTCATGAGCGGCGGGTTAGCGTTCATATCGTTGCCCATCACCCACGTGACATACAGGTGGCCGTTACATTCTGAAATCGATTCTGCTCCGGTTTTGAGCATGTTGGTGCCGATGAAGCCGCAGAGATCGCCGCCCGAATATGCATCCGCCAGACCATCCCACTCTCCGTTATGCACGCGGCTGATGGCGCCGGTCGAATTGCTCCAGTGGAAAATGCTGGCGCCGATGGTCAGCACGTTCCATCCGCTGAAGTTGGTTCCGTACGGGTTCTGCGGCACCGGGCGAGCATTCCACACGATGTGCAGCTTGTCGTTGGTGTCGTACAGAGCGCGAGCATCAACCCACGGTGAGTAGGTGATACTGTCCATACGACCATAGGGTGTGATATTTACTTTCGGCTTCCAAGTCACGCCGACACTATCCGACTCGCGGTACATGATAGTCTGGTCGTTGGCCTGATTCTGCGCGATGCCTTCCGGAGTGTACTTGATATACACCACGGCCACTTTCGGGGATACGCGCGACGCGGTCAAACCGGCCATACGCTGGACGGTATCGAGCGTCTGCGGTCCCACCCAGGAAGCCGATCCGCTGAAGGTCATCTTGCGGAAGTACTGAATAGGGTATACGGTGCAGTTGGTTGCGGTAGGAGTCGCGAGATGAGTGTGTGCACCCTGCTGACCAATCAAGTGAGTGATGGTGTCATTTCCCCACTCCTGCAGTTCGATGAGAATCTGATAGAGTCGCGACGAGTCTTTCTGGAACCCGATCATACCTGCTTTGTACTGCGACGAATCGATTGTCGACAGCGCGAAAACGCAGGTGAAGGGCGTGGCTCCCTGATAATACGTAACGTTATCCAGCGGGAAGCTGCCGGACATAAGAGTCTGGTGACCACCCATGACGACACGTCCGTTGCTGCGGACGTCGAGGTTCGGATACTGACCGACGTCTTCACCAAGCTGGATTTCGCATCCGGACTGGGCGCCGCGCGGCCATGTGCCGCCGATCGGCTGATAGACGTTGTAGCCGAACTTGTTGGTGCCGATAGAGCCGCCCTGGCGATCGACATAGCTGAATTGGACGTACGGGCGACCGCGCCATTCAACGTGGTGTCCCGGATAGGTGTATTGCCAGTCGTCGTATGAATTGTCGATGACGACACCCGGCGAGGCGGCGGCTGAGGCCACCGATCCGAGCGATCGACGAGGCACGACGCCGCCGGCGGTCGAGAACGGATCCGTTACGACACCGGCGTCATCGTCTTTTACTGCCTGAGCATTTTGAAGCTGATATTGCTGTACGCGGCTGGCTTGATCCGTCTTCACATCCGTATCAAACCACGACCGTGCAAAGGCGCTCGTTGTCGCGAGCGCGACACACAGTACGGCGGCGTACACAAGTGATTTCCGAATTGTCATTTCACGATTCCTTTCCACAGAATCCGTATCGGACGCAGAGGACTGCATCTGATATGTTGTTTCGAGATGCTGATCTTTGTGCGACGACGCGTGGTGTGACGTGAGCGCGACATCGCGTGTTACTCCCGTTGTTGATTACCTCCTTTCCCCGTGCCGAGCAACGCTCGACCGGGTGACGGCATCTGTTTTCGAATCGTCCTGAGATGCCGACGGTGTATGAGTTCCTATCGCAGTATCAAAAAAAGCTACTGGTCAATGTCCGCCGAAGTAAATTGATCACCGTCGATTTCTTAAGAGTAACTCTTCCGGAAACAATCCCAACAGCAGAGAAGTCCTTCCGACAACCCTCGAGATACTGAACGAACAGCGCTCAAGTGAGCAAGTACAATTCGGCTATCTAATATAGCAAGAATAGCTCGTTACGTCAACGGCTAATCCGTTGTGTTGGAATGTTATGTGGGCAATGCGCATTAAAAAACCGCCCCCTCGAAAGGGGGCGGTTTTAGTGTTCTACCGGAGTTCAGCTCCGGAAGTTACTTCAGATCAGTTCGGGCACATGGCGCACGGAGTGAAGCTGATGTACAGGTAGTCGATCAGCGCACTGAGGTCCGAAATGTCTACACCCTGGCTTATGTC
>CAYVWS010000212.1:0-394 GCA_964455535.1 uncultured Ignavibacteriales bacterium
CGCGACTTCGGTCATTTCCTGCACTGTGCGTTGGTTTGGTTCTTTCCAGCGAACGGTCACCGAAGCCAATTGCGACGAGCGGACGCGCTTGGCTAGGCGGAGTTCATACACGGCGGTGACTTCGTGTCCCGCGCCGACTTCTCCCCCGTCCGTCTTGTTGTCGCGGAACTTGTTGTCGGCGACAGCACGGTTCTCATAGCCGATCAGGCGGTACGACGCGACTGTGTTCGGGTCAAATGAGACCTGAATCTTTACGTCGCGCGCCAGTACCTGCACATTCGACACGAGATTGTCGACAAACTGACGCTGGGCTTCGTCCCAGTTGTTGACATAGGCATAGCGGCCGTTGCCTCTTTGGGCCAGCTGTTCCATCAGGACATCGTTGTAATTATCC
>CAYVWS010000212.1:404-3936 GCA_964455535.1 uncultured Ignavibacteriales bacterium
GCCGAATCCAAAGGTAGACAGCGTGATCCCGGTGCGACTATTGCGCGTTACCTCGCGCATGATCGCTTCGGGGCCGGTCTGGCCAACATTGGCAACACCGTCACTGCACAGGATGATTCGATTTGTATAGCCGGCGGCATACTGATCGTTGGCCATTTCATAGCCGAGTTTCAACCCGGCTTCGGCGTAGGTGGAACCATCGGCGCGAAGTCGATTCACTGCCTCGGTGATGACTCTCTTGCGGTCGCCTGAGGTAGGTTCGAGCGCTACGCGGGCGGTCGAGCCAAAAGCCACGATGCCAATTTGGTCTTCGGCAGTCATCCGGTCGACCAGCATGTTCAGTCCGCGCTTTACCAGTTCAAGGCGGGTGTCATATCCCATCGAACCGGAAACGTCGATTACGAGGGTCAGCCGGATCGGCTGGCGCTTCTCCTCGGAAACTTCTTTGCCTTTGACACCGACTTTCAGGAAAGCCGATTGGTTATCAAACGGCGAGAGCACGGTCTCGGTGAAAACCCGAAAGCGGCCGTTGGTCGGCGAACGGTAGCCGTAGTCGAAGTGATTGATAAACTCTTCCACCCGGATAGCATCGGCCGGCGGAATGTTGCCGTCGATCAGGTATTGCTTCACGATGTTGAATGAGGCATCGTCGACATCGACCGCGAACGTCGACAACGGATCGGATGTGGTGCGTGTCCAGCCGCTGGTGCCGTAATCGCGGAAATTCATATCGAACGGCGGGAGCGGCGACTGGGGCAGTCCGACCAATGCGTCTGGGACAGGCTTTCCGTCGACGATGTAACCAACTTCTCCTGCTCTTCCCCCTCGTACGTAGACTTCCCCGGTTGAATTCGTTTTGACGCCGGAAACGGACTTCAGGATGTCGTCAACACTTTGAACTGGCTGCGTCTTGATTTGTTCTGCGGTCTTTTTGACCTCACCGCTCACTTCGAACTTGGATATCGCATCGCGCTTGGCCTTGACGATATGCGCTTTCTTCTCAATCTTTGAAGAAGTCAGCTTTTGATTGATCTCGAAGGTGAGGTCTGCCTTGACATCGACATATAGTACTTCGACACGAGCATATCCGACACAGGAGATGATTAGGGTGTACTCTCCGGGATCGACCCGCGGAATGAGATAATTGCCGTCGACATCCGTCAGGGCACCGATCGTTGTCCCCTGAATCTGGATGCTCACGCCGACCAGCGGTTCTCCGGAAACGGCGTCGGTGATCTTGCCTTTGATTTGTCCGGTGGTGCCGGCCATGCCAACTCCCGCCATAAGAACGAGGAGTAATAGCATCGCTGTTGTCTTGATGAACTTCCTCATGTGTACCTCCTTTGAGTACCTTTCCTTAACCTCTTCTTTCAAGAGGGTTACCGCCTGGGTGGAGATTTCTTCCCTTGAAATTTCGACGAAGCCAGGCAACAATTTGCGCAAAGGAATCGTATCTCAAGACGGGTTAGCATGCCTGTTGGCCTGACATTTCCCCCGTCACAACCATAATTCAAGCAACAACTTGACACCGATTATCGGCCGACGTTTATTCGCTTCGCTTGCATGAACGATTTGTATAGACCATGGAGGTATCAATGAAGAATCGATTCGCTCGGCTGGCGATACACGCCGCCGTGATAGTCGTCAGCTTGGGCGCAACAGCGCTCGCCTTTGAATTTACTACCCTTGAAAAGTCGGTGGTCGAGCATACG
This sequence comes from uncultured Ignavibacteriales bacterium, assembly GCA_964455535.1. Classification (GTDB taxonomy): domain Bacteria; phylum Zixibacteria; class MSB-5A5; order GN15; family FEB-12; genus JACRAV01. The sequence goes on from CAYVWS010000212.1 coordinate 2,117, forward strand.
CTCAAGAACGGCCTGAAAGTGCTCGTTATGGAACGTCACGACGCCCCGGTGGCGTCGTTTGTTACCTATGTTAACGCCGGCGCAGTCGACGACCCGAAGGGGTACACTGGCATCGCGCACATGTTTGAGCATATGGCGTTCAAAGGAACCACAACCCTCGGCACCAAGGACTGGGCGACTGAAGAAAAGCTCATGAATGTCGAAGACTCGATCTTCATGCAGCTGCGCGATGAGCGCAACCGAGGCCGGTTCGCCGATTCAGCCAAGATCGCCGCGCTGACCGCGGCCTACGAAGAAGCCCGTGAAAAGTCGTATCAGGAAGTAATCCCGAATGCATTCGGCCAGCTCGTTGAGCGCGAAGGCGGTGTCGGTCTCAACGCCGGTACCGGCGAGGATAACACGGTCTATTTCTATTCGCTGCCCTCCAACAAAGCTGAACTCTGGTTCGCCACTGAATCTGAACGGTTCTATCAGCCGGTCTTCCGCGAGATGTACAAGGAGCGCGATGTGGTCGCCGAAGAGCGCCGCATGCGGATCGAGTCCTCACCGATCGGTCGCATGGTAGAAGAATTTTTGACGTTGGCCTTCAAGGCGCACCCGTACGGCGTTTCCGGAATCGGCAACATGTCGGACATTCAATATTATTCGCGCGCCGAAGCAAAAGCGTTTTTTGAAAAGTACTACTCCCCCGCCAATTGCGTGGTTGCAGTTGTCGGCGATGTGAAAGCTGAGGATATTTTCGCGCTGGCCGAAAAGTATTTCGGGCGGATTCCGTATCGCCCCGCCCCGCCGCGAATCGCGACGATTGAGCCGCCGCAACAGGGTGAGCGTCGCAGCTACATGGAAGATCCTTCACAGCCGGTCTATCTGGTGGGCTGGCATGTTCCCGATGGCTGCTCGCCGGAACGTCCGGCCCTGGATGCGCTGACTGACTACTTGGCCAGCGGCCGCACCTCGATGCTGTACAAGTCGATGGTGAAGGAGAAAAAGATGGCCGTGCAGGTGCAGGCCCTTACCGGCTTCCCCGGCGACAAGTATCCTAATCTCTTCGGCGTATTCGCGGTGCCGTCCGCCGGTCACGGCAACGAAGAATGCGAAAAAGAAATCTTTGACGCCGTCGAGAAAGTAAAGAACGAACTGATTCCTCTCGATGAAGTGAAAAAGATTCAGGCGCGCGCTAAGGCGCAATTCATCAATCAACTCGGCGGCAACCAGGGACTGGCGTTTCAGCTGGCCGGGTATCAGACGCAGTGGGGTGACTGGCGGGAGCTCTTCCACCAGCTTGATCGCATCAATTCGGTGACCCCCGAAGCGATTCAGAAAGTCGCCCAGAAATATCTCACCAAACTTAATCGGACCGTGGTCATGATGAACACGTCGAAAAGCTGATTGGAGCGATAAGCCATGAAGAGAATACAGATTGGAATTTTCGTTGCCTTGTTCGCGATACTCGGCTCGGCGGCGGCTCAGCCGATCGACGAGATTGTCGCGCGTTTCCCCAAACTCAATCCGCTGTCAATCCCGCAGGTTGACAAACGGGTTTTGCCCAACGGCATGCGGATCTACCTGTTGGAAGATCACGCCCTGCCGACCGTGACCGCTTCGGTCCGGATCAATTGCGGTTCGTATCTGGAACCGGCCGACAAAGTCGGTCTCGCCGAAATGTGCGGCGAAGTCATGCGCACCGGCGGAACAACCAAGTGGACCGGCGATCAGATCGACGAACAGCTTGAAGCAGTCGGCGCAACCGTTGAGACGGGCATCGACCTGCTCTACGGCACCGCCTTCATGAACGGTCTGTCCGAGTACACCGATCTGGG
>CAYVWS010000213.1:0-3923 GCA_964455535.1 uncultured Ignavibacteriales bacterium
TACTTCGCGGTGAAGGTCGCCGATCTGACGATCCGCAATGCCTGGCCGTACGTTTTCGAAGGATCGATTCAGTCTTTCTTGTTCATACTTGAATTATTGGCGGGAGTAGTGACTCCGGCGGTACTCCTATCCATTCCGAAAGTGCGCAAATCGGTCGCCGGGCTGTTTACCGCCGCGTCGATGGTTATCGGCGGCGTCGCGCTCAATCGAATCGATGTCTTTCTGGTCGCCTACAAGCCACTCTATCCGGGGAAGACCTACTTCCCTTCCATCTTTGAGATCATGGTGACAGTCGGACTTATCTGCGCGCTGGTGCTGGTCTACCGGTTCGTCGTGCTCAATTTCCCTGTCATCACGGGGCACCCCGATCCGGAACGACGGGTCGCGGAACGACGCGTCAGCGTGGGAAAGGTGAGCTGAGATGAGAATAATCATTACAGCCGCGCTTCTGTTCGTTTGCTGCGGATTGACACTCGCACAGACAATGGAAAAAGATATGCCGAAGCTTGACTGTCTGCAGTGTCATACCTGCGCCACTCCGACAGCCGAGGAGATGTGCCTGAAAGCTTGCCCGACATTAACGCAGGCACACCAAAAAGGCGCAACCCATTCATTGCAGGAAGCTCCGGACGAAGTTCTGCTCGACAAGATCGCCGACCTGTATGGCCCGGTGCATTTCAATCACAAGCTCCATGCCGGGATGGCGGAGATGGGGGCAAACTGCCAAACTTGCCACCACTTCTCACCGGCGGGAAAGATTCCCCCGTGTAAAGAATGTCACGGCGGCGAAGGCAACCCGAACAATCTGCGCCAGCCGGGGCTCAAAGGCGCCTACCATCGTCAGTGCCTCAATTGCCATCGCGAATGGAGTCATGATACCCAGTGCACCGTGTGCCACGCACCTGCGCCGGGGAAAATGATGAAAGGCGTTTCGACTGACTCGACTGACGTCATGGGCATCTCCCACCCGACGATTACAGTACCCGATACACGCGTCTATCGGACGCCGTATGTTAAGGGGCCGGTAGTGACTTTCTTCCACAAAGAGCACATAGAGATGTTCGGTCTTAAGTGTGTGGATTGCCACAAGAAGGAAAACTGCTCTTTCTGCCATGATCTGAAACCGGCCGAAAAGGTGAAGAAATCACAGGTGGAAGTCCATGCCGTTTGCAGCGATTGTCACAAGACCGACGACTGCAGCAAATGTCATGGTACCGTCGAAAAACCGGCCTTCACGCACGCGAAAACCGGTTGGCCGCTCAATCGATTCCACCAAGAACTCGATTGTCGCGCCTGTCATCCGACCGGAAAAAAGATTGCACGGCTGAATAACCAGTGCATTGGTTGTCATGCCGGATGGAACCAGCAGAACTTCGATCACTCGGTGACCGGTTTGCAGTTCGACGAAACTCACCGCGAGATGGACTGCACCGACTGTCACACTGATCGGAAATATTCGGAACCGGCCAATTGTGCCAACTGTCACGATGACGGCCGCACATACAAGACACACCCGCCGGGTAAGATTCTGAAATAGGGTGTTGTGGGAAGACGGGAGCAGACAATTGCTCCCGTTTCTTTTATGCATCGGAGTCGGACGACTTTTGCTTCTCGGCTTTGATCTGCGAATATCGCCAATAGGTGTAAATCACCGGCAGTATTTCAAGAGTCAAGAAAGTCGAACTGATCAGCCCGCCGATCATCGGCGCGGCAATACGTTTCATCACATCGGCGCCGGATCCGCTGGCCCACAAGAGCGGCACAAGGCCGAACAGGGTGGTGCCGACCGTCATCAGTTTAGGGCGTACCCGCATGACTGTCCCTTCCATGTGCGCCCAGATGATGTCGTTTAAGTCGTTCATCTTGCCGGCGGCTTTGCGCTTTTCATACGCTCGGTCGAGATAGAGCACCATCACGATACCTGTCTCGGTAGCAAGACCGATCAACGCGATAATTCCGACCCAGGTTGCAGTCGAGAAATTGTATCCCAAGAAATACATGAGCCAGATGCTGCCCACCAGCGCAAAAGGAACTGAACACAGCACGATGAGTGTCTCAGTCAGATTCCGGAAATTCAAATACAGCAGAATCAATACGAGAATCAACGCGAGCGGCACCGCCACTTTCATGCGGCGCGACATTTCTTCGAGCTGTTCATATTGGCCGGTCCACGACAAGTGGTAACCTGACGGAAGTGAGATTTCATTCTTGACGACGCTCTTTGCCTCGTCGACATACCCGCCCATATCACGCTGCGACTGATCGATATCGACAAAGACATATCCGACCAGCATCCCGGCTTCATCTTTGATCATGGGTGGTCCGGTGACGATTTTGACATCGGCGATTTCGCCGAGCGGAATCGAGGGCCGGCCTTCGGGGAGATCGCGCGAGGGCGACGCGCTCGGCGGCGGCGTGCCGTATCTTGGCGCACTTGATCCGCCGGGTGACATTTGTGGTGAGGGATTGCCACTCGGATAAGAACCGCCTGCCGATCCCATGTTCATTTGATTCTGCGCGAACACTTCCCATGCGACGGTCATATCAGTTGAGGCGAGCACCGGGCCGTCGGGAGCCGACGGAGCAGAGCCCATACCGCCGGACATCGAGGATTTCTTTTGAGGGGCGCGTGTCCCTATCGGAATGAGTACCTGCTTGATGCGGTCGACACTCTCGCGCAGTTCACGGGGATATCGCACATTGATCGTGAATCGATTGCGGCCTTCGATAGTCACGTCAATAGGTGTGCCGCCGATGGCGGTTTCGATGACATCTTGCACATCGCCGATAGTGAGTCCATACCGGGCGATGGCGTCACGGTTGGGTGTGATGTCTACATAATAGCCACCGGTGTTCCTTTCGGAGAATACCGAGCGAGTGCCGGATATTTTGGGTAGCGAATGTTCAAGTTCCGAACCGATTCGTTCGATCTCGTTCAGATCGTGGCCGTAGATCTTCACGCCTACAGGTGTGCGAATACCGGTGGAGAGCATGTCGATGCGGGTCTTGATCGGCATGGTCCAGGCATTGGTCCAGCCGGGAAACTGCATGGCAGTATCGAATTGCTTGACCAGTTCTTCCCATGTAATCGTGCGCTCTTCGGGCCAGACGGCTCCGAGGGGCGACTTGAGAAAATCAGGAGCCCAACTCGAATACCAACGATCAATTCTGACTTTGCGCCACTCTTCACGCGGCTTAAGCTGCACCACCGTTTCGAGCATCGAAAGCGGCGCCGGATCAGTCGGCGTTTCGGCTCGACCCGCTTTGCCGTAGACCGAAATGACCTCTGGAAATGATCTGATTATTCTATCCTGCGCGATTAACGACTGCTTCGCCTGCTCGGCGCTGATGTTCGGCATGGTCGTCGGCATGTACAGCACATCCCCCTCATTGAGCGGCGGCATGAACTCCGAGCCGATTTTCGGGATCATGGGAAGGGTCGCCACGATAGCAAGCAGACCAATTGCAATAGTCGTTTTTGGATTTCGCAGAGCGACATACACAAACGGTTTGTAGAGCTTGATCAGGAATTTTGAGACCGGATGATCGGCTTCGTGGCGAATCTTGCCTTTCACGAAGATTGTCATGAGCGCCGGCGCCAAAGTGATTGCCAGCACCGCAGCAAAGAACATCGCAAAGGTCTTCGTGTACGCCAGCGGCGCAAAGAGTCGTCCGCCCTGACCGGTCAAGGCGAAAATGGGCAAAAATGAAACAGTAATGATCAACAGCGAATAGAATATTGCGGGGCCGACTTCCTGAATGGCGGAGATAACTATCTCAGTGTGGCTCTCCCCCGGCTTTTTGCGTTCGAGTCGCTTGTGGGCATTTTCGACCAGCACAATCGAGGCGTCGACCATCGCTCCAATTGCAATCGCGATTCCGCCCAAACTCATGATATTGGAGCTGATTCCCAGAAAGTGCAT
>CAYVWS010000214.1:0-1875 GCA_964455535.1 uncultured Ignavibacteriales bacterium
CGACATCGAAGAAATCTCCGGGGCGATCCAAAGTTCTAACCCGGCCGTGGTGTTGATCGATTCGATACAGACGGTATCGAGTTCGCAGTTCGACTCGCCGCCCGGGACCGTCGCGCAGGTGCGTGAAGCAGCCCAGCAGTTGATTCGGCTCTCCAAAGAAGGCAACTGTGCGCTGATCATGGTCGGGCATGTGACCAAAGAAGGACTGGTCGCTGGGCCAAAAGTGCTCGAGCACATGGTTGATACGGTCATCTATTTCGAGGGTGACTCGTCGCACTTGTATCGTTTGCTTCGGGCAACCAAGAACAGATTCGGTTCGGTAGACGAGATCGGGCTTTTCGAAATGGGAGCGCAGGGTCTTGTCGAAGTGTCTAACCCGTCGTCGTTTTTCTTAAGCGGCGATACGACCGGATCACGCGTGGGCGCGGTGGTGACTGCAATCTGCGAGGGGAATCGTCCGCTACTTATTGAAGTCCAGGCACTGGTTGCGCCAGCGAATTACGGTAGCCCGCAGCGAGTGGCGGGCGGGATTGATCATCGCAAGCTTGCGCTATTGCTGGCGATTCTCGAAAAACGGTGCGGGTATCCGATGTCTACCCACGATGTTTTTGTGTCGTTGGCAAGCGGTCTCAAAGTAAACGAACCCGCGCTTGATCTGCCCGTGATGACCGCAATTGTGTCGTCGCTGTTGAACAAGCAAGTTAATCGATTGAATATTGTGATCGGCGAAGTCGGGCTCTCCGGAGAAATTCGCGGAGTTACCCTTTGCGACAAGCGCATCAGCGAAGCCGCCAAGTTGGGATTTCGCTCGGCCTTTGTTCCAGCCGCCAATAAGTCGCAGGCCCACGCGGCGGGTATTCAAGTCACCGCTGTATCCGAAATCCAAAATGCCCTCGATCTGATTCTTACATAAGAAATGCTTCAACTCAAAAATACCGACAACAAGGCACGGCGCGGCATCCTGACCACTGCGCATGGCAAAGCGCAAACTCCGGCTTTTATGCCGGTGGGTACTTCTGGCGCGGTCAAAGCGATGACCAGCGAGGACCTCGAAGAGATTGGCGCCGAGATCGTTCTCGGCAACACCTATCACCTCTACCTTCGGCCGGGACACGAGATCGTGAAAAAGATGGGCGGGCTGGCAAGGTTCGCCGGTTGGCCGCGCTCGACACTGACTGATTCGGGCGGCTTTCAGGTCTTCTCGCTCAAAGACATTTCGTCGATCGACGATGATGGCGTGGATTTTCAGTCGCACCACGACGGTTCTCGTCACCGTTTCACGCCGGAGAAAGTCATGCAGATCCAGTGGGCGCTGGGGGCGGATATTGCAATGGCCTTCGACCAGTGTGTGCCCTATCCGTGCGATAGGTCAGACGCGGCACTTGGCGTGCAACGGACATTTGATTGGGCGAAACGATGCAAGGCGGAATTCGCAAAGCTGAAAGAAAAAGGTGAAGGTCCCAATCCGGGGCAGGTGATGTTCGGGATTGTGCAGGGCTCGGTATTCACTGACTTGCGGACCGAATCAGCCAAGCAGATCACCAGCTTGGATTTCCCCGGCTATGCAGTCGGTGGGCTTTCGGTGGGGGAAAGCAAAGCAGAGATGGAAGATATGCTGGCGCACACGATTGAATTTCTCCCGAAAGACCGTCCGCGCTATTTGATGGGTGTCGGGTACCCGGAAGATATTCTCATGGCCGTGTCATATGGAATAGACATGTTTGATTGTGTCCTTCCGACCCGCAACGCGCGCACCGGGCAAGTGTTCACTTCTGAAGGGCCGCTTGTCTATCGCAATGCTGAATATGCCGAAGATGACCGTCCGCTCGATCCGAACTGCGATTGTCGGGTGTGCACGAAATACTCACGCGCCTA
>CAYVWS010000214.1:1975-3901 GCA_964455535.1 uncultured Ignavibacteriales bacterium
GCGGCCGCGCCTTGTCCGGGGTGACACAGTTGGGGATGGCGCAGGTAGCGCCTGCTATACTTGCACTGTCACCCGCATGAAGGTCGCGGGGATGGTTGTGCCGCCGTTGTCAGACTTATTCTGCGATTTGGCAAGCTCGACCAGTTCGCGATGCAGTTGATCCTCGGTGCCGTTTTTCTTTGCGGCATCGAAGGCATTCATAGTCGGGCCGTAGTACTGGCGAAAGGTCTCGATGAATTCTTCCGGTGATGACGAAGAATAGAAGTGATAGACGTCCTTTTCCATCGTCACGTTTTCCGGGTTAATTCCGGCCTTCTCAAACCGCTCGACAATATGCGACTCCACACCCCAGGTCATCGGGCTGATAAAGCCGTCCGGCGGCGGGGGAGTGTAGGCCGAGCTGATTTTGAGCAATTGTGACACAAACGAAGTCGGGTCGATGGGAATCCAATTACCCATTGTGATGCGGCCACCGGATTTGGTTACCCGCACCATTTCACGTGCGACGTCGAACGGTTTGGGTGCAAACATGGCGCCGAAGACCGACACGGTCATGTCAAATGTCTTGTCATCGATATCGGCCAGCTGGCAGGCGTCGCCCTCGCGAAATGTCAGCTGACTCAGGTTGAGGTTCGATGCCCGCTTCTGTCCGGCGGCGACGAGATTGCGCGCGATATCGATTCCCACGACTTCGGCGCCGCGCTGAGCCATCGGTACGGCAGTGGTTCCGTCGCCACATCCGAGATCCAAAACGCGGGAAGGCAACTTAAGCGGAAGCGATTGCGCGATCTGTTCGCCTGATTCGCGCATATACGCGGCAATCATCGTGAAATCCCCTTTTTCCCAAAGGGCCTGATTGGGATTCATACTATTTCTCCTCTGAGAAGAAGTTGCGTTTTTCGTTTCGAAGTGCCGCTCGGTTCGCGTGTTCGTAAACATGCATAAGCAAGATCGGCATTGTATTCTTTTGCGATTGCGTATTAGAACGTCGATTGTGGCGGAAGGTTGCAGCGAAATGGCGTGATAGTGGGGAAATGGGCAAATTACATCCACTTTGTCGCACCACTAACGGGCGGGAGTCGATCTCGAGTGTACCGGCGATAGCGGCGGCGTTGTAACTCGTTGCGGATTAGTAAATTAGGTGTTGTTTGGTGGGCCGGGAAATCCGTTGACACCCACATTTAAGCACGTATATTACCCAACCTAATTGCCGCCCTGTGAATAAATTCACAAAAGCGGCGGTGGTTGCACCACGCAAGAAAGCCATTTTATGGCATGGAGTTATCGATGGGATCGGATGTATACAAGAATTTCATAAACGGCAAGTGGGTCGATTCGGAATCGGGGCAGACGTTTGAAAATCGCAATCCTGCCAACACCGATGAGTTAGTCGGCAAGTTTCAGAAGTCGACGGCAAACGATGTCAAGAAGGCGATCGATGCCGCCGCCGAGGCCTACAAAACCTGGCGATTGGTTCCGGCTCCCAAGCGCGGCGAGCTTCTCTATAAGCTGGCCGAGGACCTGCTCGCGCACAAAGAAGAGTACTCGCGCGATATGACCCGCGAGATGGGCAAGGCAATTGCCGAAACGCGCGGCGATGTTCAGGAAGCGATCGACATGACGTTTTACATGGCGGGCGAAGGACGCCGCCTGTACGGCATGACGACGCCGTCGGAACTGCCCAACAAATTCAACATGACCGTGCGTCAGCCGCTGGGTGTCTGCACGTTTATCACGCCGTGGAATTTCCCGATGGCGATACCGTCGTGGAAAATGATGCCCGCGCTGATCTGTGGAAATACGATTGTCATCAAACCCGCTACCGACACACCTCTCTCGGTAGTCAATCTAATGAAAGCGTGCGAACGGGTTGGCATTCCAGCGGGAGTTGTCAACTTAGTCACCGGGCCGGGTGGGCCGCTGTCC
>CAYVWS010000215.1:0-3899 GCA_964455535.1 uncultured Ignavibacteriales bacterium
CATCCGACCAAGCTCTATGTCACCGGCAAGATCGAGCCGATGAAAACGAACTAGTCGTTTTACCAGGCCACCTGGCCCTTTTTGTTCACCGCGTGCAGTTCGATACGCGACGCGTAGTTCACCCGCTCGGCCCACAGATCGGTCGGATTGAGGTCATCGGTGATGATCGCCACGCCCGCCGTGTCGAAAACAAAGCTGTTATCCCAGGCATGATTGATCTCGTAGGCCGGCGTCATCCGGTAGTAAACCGGCGGCAATTCGCGCTCAAGTTTCAGTTCCTGATCTGACGCAAGGATGATCATATTCCCGAGTTGATCAGGTGGCTCGGCGATCGGGAGCGCTTTGACAAATTTGAAATGCCTTTGCAGAGTCGCGGCGACCCGCTGTGCCATGACATCCTGCCAACCCTGTGTCCAGATGTTGAGCGCCAATACCCCTCCGGGAGCAACCCGCTCATGCATCAGTGCGAACGCTTCATCGCCGACCAGATGAAAAGGAATGTAACTGCTGCCGAAGGCATCCACGACAATCAGGTCGTATGTCTTCTCGGTTGTCGCAAGATATCGACGGCCGTCCATTTCGAAAACAGTGGCATCGTCGGAAGCCAGTCCGAAATAGTCATGTGCGATTTTGGCAACTGCCGGGTCGATCTCGACCGCGTCAATTTTCCACCCCTCTTTGACATAACTGCGGACCACCGACGCTCCCCCAAGTCCGATCACGAGCATATCGCCCGGCGCAGGGTGGATGAGCTTGACGACTTCCAGCACGTTTACATACGGGAATTTCGATTCGATCGAAGTCGTACTGGCGGCGGTATGCGCGCCGCGGTCCACAAGCAGATACCGCACTTGATCCTGATCGACCACGCGAAGTTCGCCATACGGGCTTTCCATAACTGCTAGCAATCCGTTATCGGGGTCGGCCTTTTCTCTCGGGCAAAAATTGTAACCCAGGGTCGGAAGTCCCGCAAGAAAGATGATCCCCGCCATCGCCCCGGCCGGTTTCTTCTTCCCAAGGATTCCGGCCACCGCGGTTCCGATGAGTAGCAAACCGATCAAGAACATCAGGCGGTGTACGCCAACCACGGGAATCAGGAAGAACCCTACTGCGATAGCCGCAACCACGCTTGCGACAGTTGAAATTGCGTAGAGATTACCTGCCGTGCGGCCGACAACGTCGAGCGAGGCGGCGCTCATTCTGACCGCATAGGGTGAGATAATTCCCAACAGCGTGAGAGGTGGAAAGAAGAGCACGATTGCCGAGATCAGAACTGCTGCCCGCAGACCGAGAGATTCAGTTATCGACAGAAGCGGCTGGGCCACCCACGGCACCATGATGATCCAAAGTCCGGCGAGTCCGAGCACCATGCTGAGCCGCTGTGTCGTCGGCCCCTTGTCGGCCCACTTGCCGCCCCACCAATAGCCGCAGGCGAGAGCGGCCAGCGTCACGCTGATCAACGCCGACCAAAGATAGATGCTGTTGCCGTAGAACGGCGCGATGATGCGGGTGCCCAGAATTTCAAGGGCGAGGACCGATGCCCCGCCGACGATGACCGCCATATACACAAACATTCGGTTCATGCGACTCCTTCACACGTTACCGTACTCTGAATTTCAGTTGCTGGATTGCATTGCTTGTTTCGCTTTCGGGCGAACCGACCCCGCAAGGATACGTCGCAATTGATCTCAGTTCAAGTGCCTACTCATCGACGGCCAATTGAAACATCCCCGAAATTTGCCTATATTCAATAGATATGGCCCTGCGAAACCTCCCGATCACTACACCCCGACCGTCTTTCCCCGACTCGGTCTTTGAGCCATTGGCGGCTCTAAAAGACTGCACCTGTTGTCCGCGGGAATGCCACGCCGACCGGCTAAATGGCCTCTTTGGATACTGTAACAGTGGGGCGGGATTTGCTATTTCGTCGATCTGCTCCCATCGTGGTGAAGAGCCGGTCATTTCAGGGCAACGCGGCATCTGCAATATCTTCTTTGCCCGATGCAATATGAGCTGTGTCTATTGCCAGAATTGGCAGATCAGCCGTTCACGTGGCAAAGTCCTCGCCGAGCATCTGACCCTCGAACAAGTCTGCGACCAAATCGAAAGCGTGCTCAACGCCGGCTCGAAGTTGGTCGGATTCGTCTCGCCGTCGCATTATGTCCCGCAAGTGAAAGTGATCATGCGCGGCCTCGAAACCCGCGGACGTCGCCCTGTGTATGTCTACAACACCAGCTCATACGACAAAGTCGAGACGATCAGATCGTTCGACGGCTCAGTCGATGTCTGGCTGCCCGACCTGAAATATCTCGATGAAGCAATCGGGCGCACTATCTCCGACACCCCCAACTATCCGGAAATAGCAACCGCGGCGATCCGCGAGATGTACTATCAAAAGGGGTCGAATATTCGCCTCGATGACGACGGCAATATCGAATCAGGCCTGATCATCCGTCATTTGGTTCTCCCCGGCAAGATGGAAAACAGCAAGAAAGTCCTGCGCTGGATTGCCGAGAACTTGTCGATCAACGTCCATATCTCGCTCATGTCGCAATACCACCCGACCGCAAAAGTCAAAGATCACCCGCTTTTGAATCGCACCCTTCATATTGAAGAATACCAGGAAGTGCTCGATGAATTTCACAATCTGGGATTCCACAACGGCTGGGTACAGGAACTCGATTCCCCGACCAACTATCGCCCCGACTTCACCGAAGACCACCCGTTTGAGTATTGACTTGAATTCTGGCGCCCCAACGCTTGGGGTTTATCGCAAAAGTCCCCTACACTGTCGTTGCGAGGAGCGACGTCTTCGGAGCGACGAAGCAATCTCGGTTACCAATTCTCGGCCTTGGTAACCCAACCTTTAGGTTGGGCTTTAGTTCATTCTCGTGCGCGGCAGACGCCCTCGTCTGCACGTTCTTCATCTCTTGTAGGGTGGAACCCGAGCGCTTAGCGAAGTGGTTCCGCCATCTTAATGTAACTAAAACGGCAGAATCGCGACGCGACGCATTGCGCCGCTCGGATTCTGCCCTACATGCTACATGCAGGAGGAGGGGCGAAACGACACTTTCAATTTCTGCGCCTACTTGCAATCAGACGCCCCGTATAGTAAACTACTATCGAAAGTCGATACGGATAGGCATGATGAGACCGATGAATTTCTGATATGGCAACCTCACCCAAACAGCGCGCCGCCCTTCTTTCGATCGGTTCGAATTCGTTGCTGATCGTCTTCAAGCTGGTCGTAGGAAGTCTCTCCGGGTCGGTCTCGATCATTTCCGAGGCGATTCACTCGGCCAACGATCTCTTGGCGGCGGTGGTCGCTTGGTGGTCGGTGCGAATCGCTGATCGCCCGCCCGATTCGGATCACCCCTACGGTCACGGCAAAATCGAATCGATTTCCGGCGCCTTCGAGGCCGGGCTGATTATTTTCGCTGCAGTTTGGATTATCTACGAGGCAATCAAACGCCTTTTCAATCCGGCCGGTGTCGATCATTTATGGCTCGGCATTTTGGTCATGCTCACCTCTACGGTACTCAATGTTCTGGTCTCAAAGCATCTGTATGCCGTGGCAGAAAGAGAAGACTCAATGGCGCTCAAAGCCGACGCCGCCCACCTGGCCGCCGATGTCTACACCTCGCTCGGAGTGGCGTTCGGATTGTTCCTGGTCTGGGTGACCGGCTGGCATTGGATAGACCCGATTGCCGCCATTGCCGTCGCGGTGTTCATTTTGAAAATCGGCTGGGACCTGATTCGCGGCGCCGCCACCCATTTGATGGACGCCAGTTTGCCTGAATCTGACTTAGAAGTGATCCGCCGCATTCTCGACGAAGAAAAACGAATCCTGAACTGGCACGACTTACGTACCCGAAAATCGGGCAGTCAGCGGCATATCG
>CAYVWS010000216.1:0-1922 GCA_964455535.1 uncultured Ignavibacteriales bacterium
AGCGAGCTGATCACGCCGGAATATGTTACGGCAAAGTTGCCCGCGCGAAAGCCCGACGGCCATAAGGGCGATTTCGGTTGGGTGCTGGCAATTGCCGGATCAACGGGAATGACCGGTGCGGCGGTGCTGGCCGGAGTGAGCGCGTTGCGATCTGGATGTGGTCTTGCGGCTATCGCTTGTCCGGAGAGCGTTCAGCCAGTGGTCGCATCATCGGCAAGAGAACTCATTTCGCATCCGCTTCCCGATGTCGGCAAGCGCGGCGCACTGGCGCTTCGTGGGCTTGGCGAAATTCTCGAACTGCAGAAGAAATATGACTCGCTGATCATCGGGCCGGGATTGGGCCGACATCATGAAACAAGCGAGTTATTGCGACGGCTGGTTGGTCGGGTCAACAAACCGATGGTGATCGACGCCGATGGACTTAACGCCTTTGAAGATCATTCTGATTTACTCGCTGACAAACCGTATCCGCTTGTGATCACACCTCACGCGGGCGAATACGCGCGTCTCACGGGCAACGAAGTCCCAACCGAAATCCATGCCCGCATCAAGATGGCGCGCGAGATGGCTAAACTGCTCAAACTCACACTCGTTCTCAAGGGCAGTCCTACCATTGTGGCCGGACAAGATGGTCAAACGTATCTCAACCCCAACGGCAATTCCGGTATGGCGACCGCCGGCAGCGGCGATGTGCTTTCCGGAATTATCGGATCATTTTTGGCGCAAGGTATGAGCGGCATTGATGCGGCGTTGTGCGGCGTGTACATACATGGTTCCGCAGGAGACATCGCCAGAGATGAATTCGGCGAGCGCGGGATGATCGCGGGGGATATGGTATCGTTGTTGCCGCGGGCTATTTGCGATCTTGGTTGTAACGATAGGTAATCACCCGGATTTTCTCAAGCGTCACCAGCCCTTCACCGATCATCGCATTCAATTCCGGCAGGAACTCCGCGATTCGTTCGGGCTTGTCGACGATCTCAATGACCATCGGTAAGTCTTCAGACAATCGCAAGATCTTCGCGGTATGCATCCTGCTATTTGCGCCGAAACCCATCACGCCGCGTAGGACAGTCGCGCCGGCCATGCCGCGTTGGCGGGCCGATTCAACGATCACTTCGTAGAGCGGGCGTCCGGTGTGCTTGTCGCTTTCGCCGATGAATATGCGCAAGAGTTCAGCTTCGTGTGGCAGTTCCATATTCGATCCTTACTACAAGAGCCGTCCCAAGAATAGTCCGCCGAAGAACAGCGCGATGCCGAGAATGTTCTGGGCGGCGAGATTGCCGAGCGCCAGCGCAATTTGATTGTCACGCAGCAGCTCCGATGTCTCGAACATGAATGACGAAAAGGTCGTGAACGAGCCGAGAAATCCGATCAGGATAATCGAGCGCGTTTCGGCTCGGATGACCATGCGTTCTTCGGCCAGAGCCCAGACAAAACCGAAGATCAAACAGCCGGTCAGATTGACAACCAGTGTCCCCCACGGAAACGACACGCCGGATGATTTCTGGACAATCCCCTGAAGGCCGAACCGTGCCAGCGTTCCGGCGGCACCGGTGAATGCAAGCAAAAGCAACTTACTCAAATTGCACAAACCTTCTGTGTGTGAGCAGGAGTCATCAGCCGTGACGGCGGTCAATGGGAGACTCCATTCCCGGTGTCGGCAGTAAGGTATTGTGCAAATCTGTTGCGTCAAGCCCTTTGGAACCAGAGCCATCAGTTTTCAGTTGAATATGGCGTGTGAAAGAGCGAATGTAGAGTTATTGAGCCTATGCTTAACAGGCTAAATCTGAATGCAACGATAATGAAATTTCATATGGAGGAAGAGAGTATTATGAACGACGCGCGAAGAAGTTTTCTAAAACAGGCGGGCGGCACGATGATGACCGGCGCGCTTATGACAGCGCCAATCGCGGCTCTGG
>CAYVWS010000216.1:2022-3883 GCA_964455535.1 uncultured Ignavibacteriales bacterium
GCGGGCGGCACGATGATGACCGGCGCGCTTATGACAGCGCCAATCGCGGCTCTGGCACAGACTACCGACAAACCGGCCGAGCCGGCGCCGCTGGGCATGGTGACCAAGCACGAATTGCCAAAGCTTCCGTATGACTACAATGCGCTCGAACCGCATATCGACGCGCAGACGATGATGCTGCACCACGACAAGCATCATCAGGCGTATGTCGACGGTCTCAACAAGGCCGAAACCGAACTGGCCAAGGCGCGGGCGACGGGCGATTTCGCGCTCATTCAGCATTGGTCGCGCTCGCAGGCGTTCAATTACGGCGGTCATTATCTGCACTCGATGTTCTGGTCGATCATGGGACCGAACGGCGGCGGGGCGCCGACGGGAACACTCGGCGACAAGATTCGGCAGGATTTCGGCTCGTTTGATATTTTCCAAAAGCAATTTTCAGAAGCAGCGGCGAAAGTCGAAGGCGGCGGATGGGCACTGCTCACCTATCGCCCCACCGACAGCCGGTTGATTATTTCACAAGTGGAGAGCCAGCAGAAGATGGCGCAGTGGGGAGCGATGCCGATTTTGGGAGTTGATGTCTGGGAGCACGCCTACTATCTGAAATATCAGAACAAGCGCGCTGACTATATCAAGGCCTGGTGGAATGTGGTCAACTGGAACGCAGTGGCCGACAGATTGGCGAAGGGGATGAAGTAAGTGGCAGCGCCGCGGGCTTGGGCCTTCGGCGTGCAGACTTTACAAGCTTCCTAACCAGCCGAGCGAAATGAACGCCGATGCTTGAGAGCTGCCTGAATGGCCACTTTCCGGTCCGATCATTCCCACGCCGGGTTCAAGGTAGAAGCACTTGCCTTTGGATGACAAGAATCGAATGCCACCGGCCATTTGCACAAAAAGCTGTCCATCAACATACTTCGAGAAGTGCGAGCCGATTGACAGTGACGGTACTATTGAGGTCCTGGCGGTAGAATTGGCAATGAAAATAGCTGACACGCTTGGAGTATAAATGGCTGTATTGCTGTTGTACGTACCGAACCAAGAGCTCTGTTTGGTCGATACCTGATCCACGGCCGCGCGAATTGCCAGAAATATGTTTGATCGGGCGTGTCTTCTACCAAGGAAAAAGGTCGCCTGCACTCCAAATTGGTTGCTTCCAATCGAATGTGAGCTACCGTGGGCGTAGTGGACAGAAAAATCTCCATGTCCACCCAAATTTGCACCCAGACCGCCTCCGACGGCGCCGGCTCCCTCCGTTTTAGAACCGCCGGCAAACACTATCAGCCCACCGGAATCAAGAGGACTGTATTCAGCTTGCGCAAAGAGCCGTGACGTCGCGAGCGTACATGACAAAATACAAGCGATCGCTATTCCGGATTTCATACGATCCTCCCACAGATGAGAAAACGAGTTTCTCAAAAGTAGGAAACATCGCCAAATATGTCAATGGAGAAAAGGTGGGCGGTTGAGAAATGTCGAAACCTCGTCGGCGGTCGGCGGACGAGGTTGCGACCTACAAAGATATCAGGGCGAGAGTACTAGAAGGCACAAAACAAGCGCGCTGATTATATCAAGGCGTGGAGGAATGTGGTCACCTGGAACGCGGTGGCAGAGCGAGTGGCGAAGGGAATGAGATAAGGGAGAAGATTCAGATAACCGGCAAGAAACCTATGAGAAAGTAGAAGGTAGTTGTCCTGCGACCACTGGGGCTTGAAATGGTAACGCCGGGTTCGAGAAAAATCACTGTGCCCGAGTGAAATTTCCATCTACACCCTGCAGAGCCTTGGAATTCGCCCGTTGGTGAAGGCGCTCCTTTTCCAAAAAACTTGTCAATCACGTGGGTGCTTTAGTGTATTTTGTGCGT
>CAYVWS010000217.1:0-3855 GCA_964455535.1 uncultured Ignavibacteriales bacterium
CCGCGCGTTCTGCCGGCAAGCCGAAAGCATCCCAGCCGAACGGATGCAGCACTTGTTTGCCAAGCATCATCTGGCGTCTTGCGACTGCGTCGCCGATGATATAGTTGCGGAAATGCCCCATGTGGATGTCACCCGACGGATAAGCAAACATCACCAGCATATAGAATTTCTTTGACGGGTCAGGCCGTTCCGGAGCCTTGTAAAGCTGCTCGGCATCCCACTTGGCCTGCCACTTCTGATCTATCTGGGCGAAATCGAATCGTCGTGTCGGTTTGTCCTGCGTTTCCATAAAGTGCACTCACTCCGTCGTATCAAAGCGGAGAATCTATCGACTTTTGGCTATGTCGGCAAACTAAATTGAGGGGCTTAGCCGCGCCCGGACAGCCGCTGAAAGAGCACAGTCCCGGAGGCCAACGTCGTGGTAACGGCCTGCTTCTGCCGCTCCAGCCACTTAAGCCGCCCGTCAAGTTTCTGCATAACTGAGAAGGGTGTATCGAAACCGTAGATCATGATTCGCCCGAGCGTCATTTTCGACTGAACGGCTTCTGGCCATTGGGTCGTGAACCCATACCGAAAGCCAATCTCTGACGCGATCTTTGCGATATCGTCGTTAATCTGCCCAAACGGATAGCTGATCGTTTCAATCCTTTGTACGGAAACATCCTCAAGCCGCTTCTTGGAGTCCAACAATTCCTGCCTTAATGAAATCGAATTCAACGATGTAAACGCGCGATGCGACCACCCATGCGAGCCAATATCAATGCCGCCGTCGGCCAGCTTTCCGATTTCCCTTTCCGACAGATGAAGTTCTGACCCGAATATGCTCGAATAATCCCATCGATTGGATTGGCCGATGAGTTTGGCGGGAATGAAGACTGTTGGACGTATGCCGAATTCGGCGCACAACCCCGGCAGATTGTCGGCCAGATGCGCGTAGCCGTCGTCGAAAGTGAGTGCGATTGTCTTATCGTCGGCCGACGTTACCGCTCCGGTGAGCGTATCGAACCGATAGCCGTGGGAAACCACGGCCCGCAGGATGCGACTCAATCGATCCGGTTGGATATTGGTGTGGTCCCAGCGTCTCCCCCGCCGGAGTTTATGAAGCGCGAATATGATCGGCGCCACAGGCGGCCCTCTCTGTTGCGACAGGTCCTATTTGTGCTTCAGCACAAATGAGACCTGGCGCCTATTGGTACAGAAATCAAATGACGTCCGAAAAGACGCCCGGCTCGGAGGGTCCCAGCACAGTAATCGCGAGGCGCGAATTGTCAAACAACCGGTTGGCCAGTTCGCGGATTCGTGCGGGAGTCACTTTTTCGACTTCGCGCAGCGATTCTTTGTAGGTCTGGTACCGGCCCATCATCAATTCGAATCGGGCGATTCGGTTCATGCGATTGGAGCTCGATTCCATGCTCAGAATAATCTGGCCGCGTATCTGCGCCTTGATCTTGTCAATTTCCGTCTTCGAAATTGCCGTCTTTTTGAGCTTGGCGCATTCGGCGCGAATGATATCGAATGCCTTGCGCAAATGCTTCTGGTCGGTCCCCAGATAGACGCCGAACAAGCCGCCGTCGCGATAGAAATCGGTGAACGTAAACACCGTGTACGCCAGCCCGCTCGTTTCGCGAATGCGATGGAACAGCACCGACGACATGCCGCCGCCAAGATACGTACTTAACACCAAGGCCGTCATCCTATCCTGGGTGTCATAGGAAACGCCCGGATACCCCATGCAGAAATGTGTCTGGCGGCTGTCGTTGCTTTGGATGGTCGAGCGTTTTCCTTCGGGAACTACAATGCGCGCCGCCTGCGGCGCTTTGCCTGAGTGAAACTTGAACTTCTTCTCGACCAGCTTCACCAATTCCCGATGTGATACCGCACCTGCTGCGGAGACAACTACATTGCCGGCGCGATAGTGTTCATTGATAAAGTTCAGCATCTCCGGACGCTTGAGCGCGCCGATGGTTTTCTGCGTCCCCATGATCGGCCGACCCAGAGGATGTTTCCCCCAGTAGGTCATCTGAAAAAGATCGTGAATGAAATCAGATGGATTATCAATCGACTCTTTGATCTCTTCGCTGATGACCTGCTTTTCTTTGGTCATATCCGATTGCTTAAGCGTGGCGTTGCACGTCATGTCCGACAGGACATCCAGCGCCTCCGGCAGAAACTCGTCCGTAACACGGGCTGTGTAGCAGGTCTGTTCTCGGGTCGTAAAACCATTGAGCGAACCACCAACGGACTCAAGCGCCGAGGCCAGCTCTCTGGCCGACCTACGCTTCGTGCCCTTGAACACCATATGCTCGATAAAATGGCAAACTCCTGCCAGCTTATCCGATTCGTACCGGGAACCGACATCGATCCACACACCCAGCGAAATCGAGCGAACGGCGGGAAACCGTTCGCTGATTACGCGGATACCGTTGGAAAGCGTCGTCTTCTCGAATACTCCGGAAGGAGATTCGACGCGGTGACGCTCCATCAGTTGTTCGACTCTTCGCCGTTGCGGGCAGGCACTGCCGCCGGCGCAGACAACAACGCCTTGCGCGACAGGCGCACTTTGCCGTCCTGATCGATATTGATGACTTTTACGTCAACCCGATCTCCGACCCGCACGATGTCCTCCACTCTCTTTACCCGATTCAGGTCGAGTTCGGAAATATGCACGAGGCCGTCGGTGCCCGGCATGATCTCGACAAAGGCGCCGAAATCGGTCGTGCGTCGCACGATACCGTTGTACACCTTGCCCATTTCGGGTTCGGCCACGATCGCCTCAACGCGGGCCAGAGCCGCACGTCCGGCGTCGCCGTCGACGGTCGCGATAAGCACGGTGCCGTCATCTTCGATATCGATCTTGGCTCCGGTTTCTTCGCAAATCGCGCGAATGACCTTACCACCAGGACCGATCAACTCGCCGATCTTCGACGGATTGATCTTGATCGTGATAATGCGCGGCGCATACTCCGACAGCTGATCGCGATGCTTATTGATTGTCGCGTTCATCTTATCGAGAATCTTCAAGCGAGCCACTCTGGCCCGATCGAGCGCCTGGCGCATCGTTTCCAGATCCAGCCCGGTGATCTTGATATCCATCTGAATAGCGGTCACACCGGCAGTCGATCCGGCAACCTTGAAGTCCATATCGCCGAAATGATCCTCGTCGCCGAGGATATCAGTCAGAATCGCGACCTTGTTATCAGTCTTGATCAGACCCATAGCGATACCCGCGACCGCGGTCTTAATCGGCACGCCGCAATCCATCATAGCCAGCGAGGCGCCGCAGACCGAGGCCATCGACGATGACCCGTTCGATTCGAGAATATCCGATACCACGCGAACCGTGTACGGGAAACTCGTTTCATTGGGAATCACCGGCAGGAGCGCACGTTCAGCCAACGCGCCGTGGCCGATTTCGCGGCGACTTGTGCCGCGAATCATCTTGGTTTCGCCGGTTGAGAACGGCGGGAAATTGTAATGGAGCATATAGCTCTTGGTCGACTCACCTTCGAGTTCGTCCAATCGCTGTTCGTCCATCTTGGTACCAAGCGTGACGGCGACCAGCGCTTGTGTCTGGCCGCGGGTAAACAGTGATGACCCATGCGCCCGCGGCAGCACGCCCGTCTCGCAGGTGATCTCGCGAATATCGTCAACCGAGCGGCCGTCGATACGCTTTCCTTCGTTCAGAATCATCGAGCGCATCGCATCGGAGTCCAGATCGTGCAAAATATTGCCGATCATTCCGCCCTTATCGGGGAACTCGGTAGCAAGCGTCTCTTTAATCGATTTCTCGAATTCTTTCTTCTTCTCGCGACGCGTGTCCTTGTCGGCGATCCGGTTGAATTCGGAGAACTTGCT
>CAYVWS010000218.1:0-3843 GCA_964455535.1 uncultured Ignavibacteriales bacterium
GACGACAATCGAATGCGCGGGACGCTCGTTTCACTTAGGATAAGTTTGCACAGCGCGGCGAGATTCTTGGCGTACGGCTCGACTTGCTGATTTTTGTAATGCGCGAGATGAATGCCGGTCAACACAACTTCGTTGAAACCGTTGGCGACCAGTCCGTTGATCTCGTTAATAATATCTCTCGCGGGGCGATTGCGGAGACGCCCACGCACCGTCGGCAGAATACAAAACGAACACCACTGATTGCAGCCGTCGCCGACTTTCAGCCACGCCCGATTGTGACCGTAAAATTCGGGAATCCCCTCACTGCACCCTTTGTCCGGCTCGTGATCGAAAAGATCTGGGAGTTGACGTTTCAGAATATCGGATATGCCTGACTTTTCGGTGTTGCGGATGATGACATCGACTCCCTCCATTCCGGCGATGCGCTCAGGATCGTTGTCGACATAGCACCCTGCGACCACAATGCGCGAGTTGGGATTTTCGCGCGCCGCGCGGGAGATCGCCTGACGTGAATCCGAGTCGGCGCGATGAGTGACGGTGCAGGTATTTATGATATACAAGTCCGCCGGCGAATCGATATCGACGCGCTCGAACCCAAACGGATAGAGATCGGCCGCCATTTTTTCGGTCTCATACTGATTGAGCCGACACCCGAGGGTGGTCAGGGCAATTTTGCGTTTGGGTGCCGAAGACATAGAGGGAATATAGACGATTTCAGGAGGGGATCAAGATACGCCTACAAGTGGCACGAAACAAAACCGGCGGCTGCTTTCGCAACCGCCGGTATCAATTTGAATCGGAAATTCGAGCTTACTTCTTCGCTTCCAACAGCCCGCGCCATAACATTGCCGCCAGGATTGCCCCGAGAATGGGCGCGACGATGAAAAGCCAAAGCTGAGAAAGGGCGTCGCCACAGACAAAGACCGCCGGGCCCAGACTCCGCGCCGGATTGACCGAAGTTCCGGTCACCGGAATCCCTACCATATGAATCACCGCCAGCGCGATACCGATAGCCAGACCGCCGAATCCCTTGGCGGCGTCGGCGCTCGTCGCTCCAAAGATGACAAGCAGGAATAAGCAAGTCAGGATGACTTCGGCGATGAATCCGGCGGCCATTGTGTACCCCATTGGCGAGTGGGCATCATATCCGTTTTGGCCGAGTCCGTTCACCGCGACGCTGTAGTCGGCTTTGCCGGTGGCGACGGCCATCAAGAGAGCCGCGCCGATGACGGCGCCGATACACTGCGCGATGATGTAGGTCGGCGTGTCTTTCCATTTCATTTTGCCTGCCGCGGCCAGTCCGATGGTCACCGCGGGATTGACATGGCATCCGGAAATCGGTCCGATGGCGTAGGCCATGATGAGCACAGTCAGCCCGAAGGCCAGCGAAATACCCAGAAATCCGATCTGCGATCCGGCAATCACGGCGCTGCCGCATCCGAAAAAGACCAGCGCCAGAGTGCCCAAGAGTTCTGCCACAAATATTTTGGTCATACTTCCTCCTTGAAGGGTGTGGTGTAAATCAGATGCTTTGGAGGTCCACAATCAAGGTTTAACTGGCAGAGATTGCTTCGTCGTCCGGTTAAGCGGAACTGCTCGCAACGACTGTGGCGAGGGACTCCATTTGTGAGCACAACAAAAACCGGCGGCCGCATACGCGACCGCCGGTTATCTATCGGATAAGCAATTCGCTTATTCTTCTGCTTCGGTCGGGCCCGACGGTGTCGCCGGAGCCGCGCCCTCAGACGTTGTATCCGCCGCACCGGCCATCGGGGTCGGATGCGCCGCGAGATAGGTGTCGAACTCGGAACGGTCGCGCTTTTTGAAATACGCCACCGCCGACAAGACGACTTTGTGCTGTTTCGGATCGAATTCAATTACCGAAAGCGGCACGCCTTCGCCTTCTTTGAAGACACCGGTCGGGTCGGTCAGGTCGCGTCCGGCAAGCTGTCCCACCGGCACGAAGCCCTCGACACTGTCGCCGATATCCACCACCACGCCGCGGTCGAGCACTTTGACGATCGTGCCCAGACACTCGGAGCCCATCGCGAACTTGTTGGCCAGTTCAGGCCACGGATCCTCGGTGAGCTGTTTGAAGCCCAGTGAAATGCGGCGATTCTCGTGATCGATCTTGATGACCTTCACATCGAGCTTGTCGCCTTTTTTCATGACTTCAGAGGGATGCTGCACGCGCTTGGTCCACGACATATCGGAGATATGCACCAGACCGTCGATGCCTTCTTCGAGTTCGACAAAGGCGCCGAACGCGGTCAGATTGCGAACCTTGCCCGAGACGATCTTGCCGACCGGATACCGGTCTTCGATCGTGATCCACGGATCGGGTTCCATCTGCTTGATACCAAGCGAAATCTTCTCGTTCTCTTTGTCCACCGACAGGACGACCGCGTCGACCATATCGCCGGTGTTCATGATCTTGGAGGGATGCTTGATATGCTGAGTCCAGGACATTTCGGAAATATGAATGAGTCCTTCGATGCCCTTTTCGAGTTCGACAAACGCGCCGTAATCGGTAATCGAAACCACCTTGCCGGTGATCTTGCGGCCGATAGGGAATTTCTGCTCGATACCTTCCCACGGATACGGGGTCATCTGCTTCAAACCAAGCGATATGCGCTGGGTCTTGTCATCGAAATCGAGAATTTTGACATCGATCTTGTCGCCAAGCTGGACCATCTCGCTGGGGTGGCGAATCCGTCCCCACGACATATCGGTGATATGCAGGAGTCCGTCGACACCGCCCATATCGATGAAGACGCCGAAATCGGTGATGTTCTTGACCACGCCCTGACGGACCTGGCCGACCGCGATCTCCGAAAGAAGCGACGTACGCAGTGTTTCGCGCTCTTCTTCGAGAACCACGCGGCGCGACACCACGATATTGCGGCGATTCTTGTTCAGTTTGATAATCTTGACGGCCATCATCTGATTGATGAGGGCGTCGAAATCCGGAACCTGTCGCAGGGAAATCTGCGAACCGGGCAGGAAGGCATCGACACCCATGATGTCGACCACCACGCCGCCTTTGATTCGACGAACGACACGGCCTTCGATTGACTGACCGGAGTCGTGAACTTCGCGAATCTTGTCCCAGACGCGCATGAAATCGGCTTTTTGCTTGGACAGAATCAGCTCGCCATTGGCGTCTTCGATCTGCTCCAAGAAGACATCGATTTCTTCGCCGACTTTGACATTGATCGGCACCGGGAATTCGATAATCGGAATGATACCTTCCGATTTGAAGCCGACGTCGACTATGACATCATTGAGGGTCACGCCGAGCACACGCCCGCGGACAATTTCGCCTTCTTTGATGTCTTTGATGGTCGAGTCGTACATCGCCACCATCGCGTCGTAATCGGCTTTGTCGTAGACAACGCCGCTTACATCGGTGATTTTGACAGCTTCGACGGTGGTCGAAACAGCAGCTTCGAACGCGGTCGTGCGGGTCTGAGCTTTTTCGGCCAGACGCTGACGTCGCGCTGTTAACTTTTGTTCGACTGTCCCGGTGTCCTGGTCGAGCGCGTCGGCGACATCGACGACCGTGACTTCGGGCTTGGTGAGTTTGGTCTTGACCTTGAGAGTCTTTTTGACCGCGCCGGCCTTACGCTTGGACGTAGGCGCAGCTGTACCTGTAGTTTTTTTGGCAATTGCCATGAACCAGAGAGAACCTCCTTTGGGGGATCCCGGCGGTTTGAATTTTTCCCGTGTCGGGAAACCGACGGAACTGGGGTGGGACTGGTGATCCACCCCGAAAGCGGCCCGTTATATACCAAATTCCCGCAAAAAGGCAAGAGGGAATTTGGGCACACAGTGGGGCCGACT
>CAYVWS010000219.1:0-3798 GCA_964455535.1 uncultured Ignavibacteriales bacterium
CCCGGCTGACCGGAGCGTTGCTGACGACAATATCGTTGAGACAACATGGGTGCGGGCCGCCGGTACCTGATACTGCTACTTGCAGCAGCATTCGCTCTTCGACGCGATATTTCCCGGCGGCAACAGAATCAAGCGCGGCGGTGACCTGTTCGTGGCGCTGTTGAGTCAGGAACCCGAGCGAGCCCAAATTGATGCCGAGGATTGGCGTGCCATGCGGGACCGCCGCGCGCGACGCGGCCAGCATAGTGCCGTCGCCGCCCATCGAGATCAACATGTCGCAAGATGAGCCGATGTCATTGCGCGAGACGAATGTCGCGCCCGGCGGAAGGGGCAGCGAGAGATCGTCGCTTAAGACAAGCGAGTGATTGTGTTGACGGCACCAGGTGACAAACGAGTCGACCGCTTCACGGGCGCCGGTTCTTTTGAGATTGGCAATGAGTCCAAAGCGCATAGTGGCAGTTAAGGTACACAGATAGTGATTGAGGAATCAAGCAAGGAAAGTTTGCTATCATTCACTGGCTGGGCCCCGGGTCAAGCCCGGGGTGACAGAAAGGGAGCTGGAACGCACGTTGCGGCCGAACGCGACAAAGTAAATCACTGCTGCAATGCCAAACGCAAAAGCGGTCAGGAAATTCACCGCCGGTGACATATTCCATAGCCACGCTCCGCCGAAGGCCGCTATCGATACAATCAGATCGCGAGCGAGATAATACAGCCCGAACATGCCGGCTTTCATGTTGTCCGGAGCAAGATCCATGATGAGGGCTTTGCGCGTGGGCTCTCCGAATTCTTTTAAACCTCGGACAACGAACGCGACTACGAGCATTGGGAAAGAGTGTGAAAATAGAAGAATCAGCGGAAAGAGCGCGAAATTGAAAAAGGTGATCGCAACATAGACTTTCTTGTTCCCCTGATCGGCTAAGTATGCAACGGGGATGTAGACAAGCATGGCGGTGACCATTTCAATGGTCGTCAGGATGCCAAAGTCGAACGCCGAGATGTTGTTGTTTTTCATGCACCAGATGACGACAAAGGCGTACGGTATCTGCTCGCAGAATCGGACAAGGATATCCGGCACGAGCAGATTTTTCAGAGATGAATCCATGAATTTCCACAGACGGAACGGGTTCTTTTCAGCCGTCTCCGACTGCGGCGAGTGATCCTCAATCAGTTTCTGCTGTACGACAATCGCCACGATTCCGAGAAACATCGCGCCCCCGAAGGCCAGACGCACACCGGTGACTTCGCCAAATGCGACAATCATCGCCCCGCCGGCGAGCGGCCCCAATGACATCGGAATACGGCGTACGAGCGAATGCAGCGATACGCCCATGGTGCGTTTGTTCGACGGAAGCACACGCGAAACCAAGCTCATCGTAGCCGGAAGTGAGACTGCCGACCAGGCCAGAAAGAAAACGGCGCCGACAAGGACCGCGATCCAGTTGGCGAAAACGATCACTATCAGATATCCGAACAAGGCAATCAAGTTGAATACCAAGAGCGCCCGTTTGTGTCCGAGCTTGTCGCTCAGATACCCGCCGGGAAAAGAATAGAGCGCTGATAGGAGATTTTGCAAACCGTTAAGGATGCCCACCGAAAAAGTACCGCCGCCGAGAGCCAGCAAATAGATAGGCAGGAAGCGTTCGGCCATCCTCTCCCCCATGCCTACCAGAATGACCATAGTGAGCATCCCGACAATGCTCTTTTTGAGCCCCAGAAATCCGGCGACAGACTGGCGTTCGGCTGTAGTTGACATAGTCAGGAAAAGAAACATCGAATGAAGTGTCGGGCGCAATGCAAAACGGGACGCAATACTGTATTATTTTTGAATTGATCGAACGGGACCTGATTCCGATATAATCCATATGTGCTCGCTCAGATACTGGCTCATCGCCGCAATCATACTGGTCACGACGGCACTTTGTTCGGCCGGCGACATGGTCTCCTGCGCCAAGTGCGGACGGTATATCCGCGAGGGGCAGTACATTCAAGTCGGCAATCAATATTTTCACCCCGAGCATTTCGTCTGCGCCAACTGCGGAAAACCAATCGGGACCGGGGAGTATTTTACCAAAGACGGCCGGTTCTACGACAAGGCCTGCTATGTCGATCTCTTCTCGCTCAAGTGCGCCTGGTGCGGACGGACGATTGAGGGTCCGTACACGATCCACGACAGCCGCAACTACCACAAAGAGTGCTTCATCGCCAATGTCGCTCCCAAGTGCGCCTGGTGCGGCGAAGTTATCACCGATTCCACAATCACGAGTGCAGGGAAGATCTATCACAACAAGTGCTATTTCGAACATGTCGCCCTGCGCTGTCTGTTGTGCGACGGGACAATCGAAGGCGAATACATGACTTCGTTCCGCGGCGGCGCCTGGCACAAATGGCATCAGGGAAAAGTGCCCGAGTGCGATATGTGCGGCGGATTTATCGATACATCAAAGCCGGGAACATTTCGCAAGTTCGCAGACAATCGGTACCTGTGTGCGCTCTGCGGCGAGTCGGCGATAACCGATGTCGACGAGATCAAGCTGCTGGCCGATACGATTGCGCCTATTCTTGCAGGACTGGGAATGGTCGTCAACACCGAAGACCTTGTCTTCAAGCTCGCGGACAAATCGGATATGCTCGAACTGGGCGACCGCGACAAGCGCGATCAACGCGGATATACCGACTTCAGGCAATACTCATCGTTATTCGGGCTGTTAAAAGAGCAACACCTGACGGTCACGCTGCTTGACGGTATGCCGCGCATGGAGTGCATCAAAGTTCTGGCACACGAGTTGACACACGTCTGGCTGTTTAGCAACGGTCGATCCAAAACTGCGCCGCAATTGTGCGAGGGAAGCTGCAACTACGTTTCGCTTCTGGTGCTGCGACAATATCCCGGCGACGAATCGAAGTTTCTAATCGGCAAACTCGACCAAGATACCGATCCGGTCTACGGCGACGGGTATCGAAGTGTGAAGGCGTGGGTGGAGAGTGTCGGCGTATCCAAGTGGGTGGAGTATCTGAAGACGCAGGATAAGAACCCGTGGTAGCCAGACGCGCTACGCTACCCGGTGGGCTTTGGACTTGGACGTGTCCCCGTTGGCCCGACGAAACACTAATCGCTGAAGAAAACTGACTGAAGTCTTGGTCTGCGGTGTGTACTTTTCGGCGAGAAAGTCGCCGACCTGTGATGCAATCCCTTCAACATCGAGCCTCACATCTCGCAGCAATTCCGATCGCTCGCCGTGCGTGATAAATTCATCGGGAATCCCAAGCGCCTTAAACTTGCCGGCGAATCCCGATGAAATCAAATTTTCGGCAATCGCCTGCCCGAACCCGCCGCGCAGCTGGGCTTCTTCGACTGTGATGACCACCTGGGCATCGCGTCTTATCTGCGCCAGCATACGATCATCGAACGGCTTGATGAATCTCGCGTTGACCGCTGAAACTTCAAACCCGCGCCCGTCGAGTTTCTCGGCGGCATCAAGCGCGCGGTAGACCATCGAGCCGACGGCCAAAATGACTATATCGCTGGGGGTTGTCATCCACTCCCATGTCCCCCAATCGAGCGGCGTGACCTGTTCTTCCATCGGCGTTGGAATGGTGTCGCGCGGGTAGCGAATTGCGATGATGCCTTCATCATTTCGTTTAGCGGTGTAGTGGAGCATACTGCGCAGTTCATTGCCGTCTTTGGGAGCGCAGAGCGTCAAATGCGGGACGGTGCTCAGATACGCGATGTCGAAAACACCGTGATGCGTCGGGCCGTCGTTGCCGACGAGTCCAGCGCGATCCATGCAGATCACA